>NZ_VNIM01000059.1 GCF_007785815.1 Alterirhizorhabdus solaris
ACCCGCGCCCGCTCGGCCTCCGCCCGGTCGAGGCGTTGGCGCGCGACGGCTCTGCTCGCGCGGGACACGGCGGAAGCGGCGGGGGTGGAGGCGGCGACCACACTGGCACGCGCCGAGCGGGAGCGCGAGGCGGCGGCGGCGGCGCGGGATACGGCGCAATCCGCGCGCGCCACCGCGCAGGCCGCGTTCGCCGGGCTGGAGGCGGAGGCGCGCGCGCTCACCCGCGCGCTCGACAGCGGTGGCGGCGGGGATCGGGCGCTGGCGCGGATCACCGCCTCGCCGGGGTACGAACATGCGCTGGCGGCCGCGCTCGGCGACGATATCGATGCGGCGATCGGCCCGGCGGGCAAGCGCCGCTGGGCGGGCAGCGCGGCGGATGCGGGCGACCCGGCCCTGCCGCCCGGGATGGCACGGCTGGCCGATCACGTCTCGGCCCCGCCGGAGCTCGCCCGGCGATTGGCGCAGGTCGGCGTGACGGACAGCGACGACGGCACCATCGCGCTGGCGGTGGGGCAACGGCTGGTGACGCGCACCGGGCGGGTGCGGCGGTGGGGCGGATTCGTCGCCGAGGATGTCGGCGCGGCGGCGGCCGAGCGACTGGTGCGGGTCAACCGCCTCGCCACGTTGAATGCCCGGCTGGCCCCGGCAAGGGCGGCGGTGGACGAGGCGGCGGCGGCATTCGCCGGTGCGGGCGCCGCGCTCGATCGCGCACAAGGCGAGATCGCCGCCACCCGTGTTCGCGTCGTCGCCGCCGAGGCCGCCGCCCGCCGCGCGCGACAGGATGAGGACGCGGCCTCCGTCGCGCTCGAACGCCTGTCGGCCCGGCGCGAGGCGGTGGCCGAACGGGCCGCGCGCGCCGGGGCCGACCACGCCGAGGCCGCCACGCAGGACATCCGCGCCCGCGAGGCCGCCGCTGCCTTGCCCGACGGCGTGGCGACGCGCGCCGCGGTCGAGGCGCTGCGGCAGGTCGCCGAGGCGGGGCGCAGTGCACTGGCCGAGGCGCGCGCGCAGGCGGCGGCACTGGCGCAGGCCATCGAGGCGGACCGGCGCCGGCAGGAGGCCGCCCGGGCCGAGGCGAAGGGGTGGCGCGCGCGTGCCGGCGACGCCGCCCGCCGGGTCGCCGAAATGGCGGCGCGTGCGGAGTCCGTCGCCGGCGAGATATCGAGGCTCGCCGACCGGCCTGCCTTGCTGGATACCCGCATCGCCGAGGGGACCGAGCGGAACACCGCGCTCGCCGCCGCCGCCGCCGGGGCGCGGGCGGCCGAGCAAGCGGCGGAACAGGCAGCGCGCCTTGCCGAACGCGCGCTGGCTGACGCTGCCGAGGCACTCGCCACCGCGCGCGAGGCGCGGGCCGGGGCGGCGGCGCGGCAGGAGAGCCATCAGGCGCGGCGGGTGGAGGCGAGCCGGGTGTCGGGCGAGAGGTTCCAGTGCCCGGCGGTGGTACTGCCCGAAAGGATCGGGTTCATCGCCGCCGACGTCTCCCCCCCGGCCGAGGAAGCCGCACGACTGGACCGGCTCGGCGCCGATCGCGAGCGGCTTGGCCCGGTCAATCTCGTGGCCGCGCAGGAGCTGGGCGAGGTGGACGCGGCGCGCGATACCGCCGCGCGCGAACGCGCCGAGCTGGGCGAGGCGATCGCCCGCCTGCGCGGATCGATCGGCAGCCTCAACCGGGAGGGGCGGATGCGGCTGCTGGCCGCGTTCGAGGCGGTGGACGGGCATTTCCGCCGTCTGTTCACCACGTTGTTCGTAGGGGGCGAGGCGCATCTTGCGCTCGTCGACTCGGACGATCCGCTGGAGGCCGGGCTGGAGATCATGGCGCAGCCGCCGGGCAAGAAGCTCGCGACGCTGACGTTGCTGTCGGGCGGGGAACAGGCGCTGACGGCGGTGGCGCTCATCTTCGCGCTGTTCTTGACCAACCCCGCGCCGATCTGCGTGCTGGACGAGGTGGATGCGCCGCTGGATGATGCCAATATCGAGCGGTTCTGCGATCTGTTAGACCGGATGGTGGCCGACACCCAGACGCGCTACCTGATCGTCACGCACAATGCCGTCACCATGGCGCGGATGCACCGGCTGTTCGGCGTCACGATGGTGGAGCGCGGAATCAGCCGTCTGGTGTCGGTCGATCTCGGCGGGGCGGAGCGACTGCTGGCCCAATGAGGGACGGCCCCGCCCGTGGGGGCGAGGCCGCCTGTGGCTTCAGCGGCAGCTGACGTTGTTACGATCGACCGAGCGGCCGAGCAGCGCCCCGCCGCCGCCGCCAAGGATCGTGCCCAGCGTCTTGGAGCCGCCCGGCGCGATCACGTTACCCAGCACGCCGCCGCCCAGCGCACCCACGATCAGCCCGGTCGTACCGTCGTTGCGCCGGCAGTAGTAACGGTTGTCGCCACCGCGATAGATGCGATCGTTTACGCCGAGACGCCGGCCGTTGTTGTTGCCCTGCGTGTAATAGCGGTCGGCGCGATAGTTGCCGTAGCGCGGGTCCGGCCGGTTGTAGTCGAAACCGCGATAGTCCCGCCGGTCGTTGCCGCGGGGGCCGTCACGTCGATCGTCACGGCGATCGTCACGACGCGCCTCGCGCTGGTCCTGCCGCACTTCGCGGACGTCGCGGCGATAGTCCTTGCGGGCCTCGCGCTCTTCGTGGCGAAGTTCGCGGTCGGGGCCACCCGGCCCGCCGGGGCCACCCGGGCCGGGCACAGGCTGGGCGAGCGCCGGTGCGGCGGCGGGCAGGGCGATGGCGGCAAGCATGCCGGCGATGATGAAGTTGCGCATGGTCGTTCCCTGGATCGTTCGTAAGACGCTGACTGAACCGCCCGCCGGCGCTGCGGTTGCGTGAACCGCAAACAACGATCCGTTCATGTAACGACCGGTCCTTGGCGGTCAGCTGCGCGAACGCGGGATGCCGTACTTGTTCATCTTCTCGATCAGCGTGGTGCGCTGGAGCGACAGGTGGCGGGCGGCGTCCGCCACCACGCCGTTGCAGCGGCGCAGCGCGTCGACGATGTGGCGGTGCTCGAACTCGGCGACCAGCCACTTCAGGTCGATCGGGCCGCCCACCGCCGCCTCCGTCTCGGGCGTGACGGGGCGGGGCGCCGGCAGCGGCGGGGTGGCGTTGGCCCACAGCGCCTCGCGCTCGCCATTCTGCGCGGAGGGCGCGCGGCGCAGCAACAGCGCCACCTCGTCCACGCCGATCGTGCTGTCCGGAAACAGGATGGCCGCGCGCTCGATGATGTTGCGCAACTCGCGCACGTTGCCGGGCCAGCGATAGGCGCATAGCTCGTCCAGCGCCTGCGGGGTCAGCCGGATCTCGCGCCCCGGCTCGGTGAACAGGCGCAGGAAATGCTCTATCAGCAGCGGCACGTCGTCCCGCCGCTCGGCCAGCGAGGGCAGGTGCACCGGAAACACCGCCAGCCGGTAATAGAGATCCTCGCGAAACCGCTGGTCGGCGATGGCGGTGCCGATGTCGCGGTGCGTGGCGGAGATGATCCGCACGTCCACCGGAATCGGCGCGCGGCCGCCCACGCGCGTGACGCAGCGTTCCTCCAGCACGCGCAGCAGCTTCACCTGCATGTCGGCCGGCATGTCGCCGATCTCGTCGAGGAACAGGCTGCCGCCGTTGGCATCCTCGAACCGGCCGCGCATCTGGGTGACGGCCCCGGTGAAGGCGCCCTTTTCGTGCCCGAACAGTTCCGACTCCAGCAGGTCGCGCGGGATGGCGCCGCAGTTCACCGCTACGAACGGGCCGGCGGCGCGCGTGCTTTCGGCATGGATCGCGCGGGCCACCATCTCCTTGCCGCTGCCGGACGGGCCGGTGATGAGCACCGAGGCGCTGGTCGGCGCGACTTGGCCGATGAGGCGGCGCACGACGCGCAGCGACGCGCTCTCGCCGATCAGCAGCGCGCGCGAGGCAAGCCCCTCGGTCGGCTCGGGCTTCCACGGCATCGTCATGGCGCGGCGCGCACGCGGCCGGTCCCCGCCGCGAGAGGGTGCGCCTTTTCTGCCTTCGCCATTCGAACCACCGCGACCCCTGCCATGTTCTCCACAGCCCGTTCGAGAGTTACCCATCCCCGCCAAAGCCGACAAGGCGGATGATTTCGCCGCGCGCGACCCATGATCGGGCGCGAAACGGCGAGTCTCGACCGCCGGGGCGGCCGCGTGCGATTCACGCACGACGACGTGAGGATGCTTGCGTCGGAAAGCCTAACAGGCCACTAACTAAGGACGCTTGTTTTACAGGGGGTCGACGATGCAGACCGTTCGGGCGGATGCGGACGGACGGACGATTTATCGCGCGGTGCAGGAGTTTGCCGCCACCGCGCACAAGATCGGGAGCATGGCGGATCTGTCGGCGGCGGTGGCCGACATTTCGGCCTGGCTCGGCTTCGACCGTTTCGCCATCGTCAATCATGTGGATTTCGGCCGGATCGTGCCCGGCATCCGGCTGACCAATTACCCGGTGGAGTTCATCGGCCGCCTGCGCGAGCTGGGGCTGACGCGCGATCCCGTGCTGCGGGCGAGCGAGCGCGCCGGCGTCGGCTTCTCGTGGGATCAGATCCCCACGCTGATCTCGCTGCGCGAGGGCGACCACGCCTATATGCGCGAGGCAGCGAAGTTCGGGCTGGTCAACGGCTTTACCGTGCCGAACAATATCCCCGGCGAGATCCTCGGCTCCTGCCACTTCGCGGTGGGCGCCGATCCGTTGCCGCGCGCCCACTTCGCCGCTGCCCAGTCGGTCGGCGCGTTCGGGTTCGAGGCGGCGCGGCGGCTGGCGGGCGAGATGACCGCGCAGGGGCCGTCGCCCGACCCCGCGCCGCTTTCGCAGCGCCAGCGCGATTGCCTGATCCAGGTGGCGCGCGGCAAGAGCGACGGGGTGATCGCGGAAATCCTCGGCCTGCGCCCGCGCACCGTGAACGAGTATGTCGAGGCGGCCAAGCGTCGCTACGTGGTCGCGACCCGGCAGCAACTGGTGGTGCGCGCGCTGTTCTCCAGCGAGATCAGCTTTTCGGAGGTGCTGCACTGATCGCGATGTAGGCCGTATCGCATCGTTTTTTCGGCAGCCGTCCCGATCCGCCGCCGTCCGTCATGCCAGCAAACGCCGGCATCTCCCGTCGACAGCCGGGAAGAATGGTCACGCGGAGACCCCGGCGGTCGCTGGGGTGACGTAAGGCAGGGGGCGTCACTCCAAGCGGCGTCGGGATAACCTCGATCGATCCAGACGTGATGCTGCTCCTCGCGCGCTCCCTCACCCCTCGATCGGGGCTAGCCTGATCTTCAGCCCGCCTAGCGGGCGCGCGTTCGGCCAATGGTAGAATTTGGGCGCGGTCGGCTGTGCCATCTCGATCCGGCGGCCATCCAGCATGTGGCGCAGCAGCAGCTTGGCCTCCAGCGAGGCATAGTTCATGCCGAGGCACGCGTGGGCGCCGCCGCCGAACGGCACATAGGCGTATTTGTGCCGGGACCGCACCCGCTCCGGCAGGAAGTGATCGGGGTCGAACCGGGTCGGCTGGTCGCCCCACACGCCGGGCAGCAGGTGGGTGAGCATCGGGTTGACCCCGGTGACCGTGCCGGACGGGATGTTCACTCCCTTGAACGTGCAGTCGCGTACCGCACGGCGCCACAACACCGGGGCGGCGGCGTTGAGGCGCAGCGCCTCCTTGAACACGCGATCGGCGATCTGGCACTTGGCGAGGTTCGCCAGCGTCACGTCTTCCGGCCCCTTGATGATGCCGGTCAGCTCCTCGCGCAGCGGCGCCTGCCATTCGGGGTTCTGGCTCAGGTGGAAGATCGTCGAGGTCATGCCCGAGGACAGCGCATCGTAGGAGGCGGCGATCACGAACACCATGTGGCCGATGATCTCCTCGCGGGTCAGCCCCTGCTCGTCCTGCTGGCGCAGCAGGTTGGCGAGCAGGTCGCCGCGCGTCTCGGTCAGCGGATCGGCCATCGCGCTGTCGATCAAGCTCACGACGTGGCGGTGGGCCTTGGCCGCGCGCCACTCGCTGTTGCCGGGGAAGGGGAAGGTGACGATCGACGTGCTCGTCCGCATCAGCGAGCGGAACGACCACAGGTCCATCGGGGCGGCATCCGCCTCCGGCCGGCCGAGGAAGCTGGCATAGCCGATCTTGAAGCCCAGCCGCTGCGCCGCGCCGTAGGTTTCGGTCACCCCCTCGCGCCATTCCGGCTGGTCGGCGCGGATCACCCGGTCGAAGATGCGCAGATAGCCCTCGAGCTGGTGCTGCTTGAACGCGGCGGCCAGCAGCTTGCGGTGGCGGTTGTGGTCGCTGCCGTCGCGCAGCAGCAGCCCGCCCTGGAAATGCCGGCCGAACACCGGATCCCACCCGCCTGCGGACGAGAAGTTGCCGGCGCTGTCGAACAACACGAACTCGTTGGCTTCGGCGCCCACAAGCTGCACGTTCCAGTTACCGCAGGCGTAGAAGCGATGCACGTCGCCGTAGGTTTCGTGCATCCGCTTGGTGAAGCGGTAGGGATCGACCACCGCCTCGGGCAGCGTGCCCAGCCACGGCAGGCCCTTGCGCCCCGGGATGTGCGCCAGATCGTCCCCGCCGACGCGATCGAACACGGGTTTGGCGAAGACCTGCCGTTCCGGCACGGGTTCGGCGGCGACGGGCGTGGGGAACTGGATGGTCATCGACTCGGCGCCTCGCAAGGATTTGCCGATCCATAGACCTATTACCAAAGGGTTAATCCCCGGTAGTTACCGGGATGCCCTTTCGCCTCGCGAAGTGCGATTTCGGAACGGCACATAACAGGGGCCGCGCCATGATCGACACCATCCATCCAGACGATCGCCACGCTTTCTCCACGCCGCTGATGCAGATGTACCATGATCGCAAGCGCGTGTTCGTCGATCAGCTGGGCTGGCGCCTGAAGACGCCGGGCAGCTGGCTGGAACTCGACGATTACGACAACGACGCCGCCGTATATCTGATGGCGCGGGATGCGGCGGACGGATCGCATCGTGGCTCGGTGCGGCTGCTGCCCACCACCGGCGCGCATCTGATGGAAGGCGTGTTCGCCGACCTGTGCGCCGAGGGGCCGGTGCGCGGCGAGACCATCTGGGAGATTTCGCGCCTCGTCGCCAGCGTGAACGGGCAGGCCGGATCGCGGCTGCTGCGGGTCCATCGCCTG
The DNA here is from genome assembly GCF_007785815.1 of Alterirhizorhabdus solaris. GTDB lineage: Bacteria > Pseudomonadota > Alphaproteobacteria > Sphingomonadales > Sphingomonadaceae > Alterirhizorhabdus > Alterirhizorhabdus solaris. The sequence continues at coordinate 7,147 of NZ_VNIM01000059.1, forward strand.
CTGGCGCTCGGGCTGGTCGAGTTCGCCGTGCTCAACCGGATCGACAGTTACGTGCTGGTGGCCGAAAGCCAGCGCGTGCCGGCCTTGCTCTCGGTCGGCTGGCGGGTGACGCCGCTGTGCCTGCCCACGGAGTATGAGGGCGAGACGATCGAGGCGCTGCAGATCCATATCGAGGCCGACACGCTGGCCCGGATGCGCACCCGGCTGGGGCTGCACACGCCCGTGCTGACGCTGTCCGCCGCCGATCTGGCGAGGGCGGCATGATCCCGGCACGCTTCGCCGATCTGGCCGCGCGCGAGGATCTCGATCCGTTGTCGCGCGCGTTGATCGATCAGGGCTATGCGATCGTGCGCGGGGCTGTGCCGCAGGGCATGATCGAAACGATCAAGGACGAGATGGGCGACCGTTTCGACAAGACCCCCTTTTCGGTCGGCGCTTTCCACGGGGAATGGACCAAGCGGTTCCACGGCCTGCTCAAGCGCGCGCCGACCTCGCAGAAGCTGGCGATGCACGAGCAGATCGTGACGGCGGCGCGCGCGATCCTCGGCAAATGGTGCGATTTTCCACAGCTCAACCTGTCTCAGGGGCTGTCGATCTATCCCGGCGCACCGGCACAGATCCCGCATCGCGACCAGACGATGTGGCCCGCGCCCAAGGGCGAGATGGAATTCTCGTTCAACGTGATGTGGCCGCTCGACGACTTCACCGAGCATAACGGCGCCACGAAAGTGTGGCCCGATACGCACCACGAGCATGCCACCTACAAGATGAGCGTGGACGACTTGGGCGAGCCGCTGGTGGCGGAAATGAAGCGCGGCGACGTGTTCGTCTTCCTCGGCTCCGTGCTGCACGCCGCCGGCAGCAACCGCTCGGTGCTGCCGAGGCGGGGGATCATCATCAGCTACAGCCTGGGCTGGCTGCGGACCTACGAGAACCAGAACCTCACCTACGACCGCGATTTCGCCCGCACGCTCGATCCCGAACTGGCGGCGATGATCGGCTATCGCTGGCAGCGGCCGAACCTCGGCACGTTCGACGGGCAGTGCCCCTCGGTGCTGCTGGGCGAGGAGGTGCCGGACTATCTGCCCACGGTCGACTCGTTCACCCCGGCGCAGAAGGTGATCGTCGATACCCATCTCCTGAAAGAACTGGCGGCGGCCGATGCGGGCGACTGAGCGAACCCTGCCGGGCGATCAGCCTGCCGGCGCGCGGCGACCGGCGCCGGCGGGGAGCGAGCAGGAACTGCGCGTGGCGTTGCGCGGCCTGCGCCGGATTCTCGACACGATCGAACTGGACGAGTCGGCCGCCCGCTCGGCGCGGGGCGACCCGGAACTGCTTGCCTTTTCCCGCCGCATGATCGCGGAGCGGGCGCGCCGCTATCACTTCTTCGACGGGCACCTGTTTGCCGATCCGGCGTGGGATATCATGCTCGACCTGTTCGTGGCCGGGATCGAGCGGCGCGAGGTGCCGGTGACGAACCTGTGCTTCACCTCCAACGTACCGGACACGACCGTGCTGCGCTGGATCAAGACGCTCGGTGCCGAGGGGTTGGTGGTGCGCCACAAGGACAGCGTCGACAAGCGCCGGGTGCTCGTGCAGCTGGCGCCTCCGGCGGCGGAAGCGATGCGCCGCTACGTGGAGGAGCAGATGGCGGCGGCGGAGCGGATGCATGCCGCGATCTTCCGGCCGGGCGAAACCTCGCTGAACGCCTGAGCGCGGCCGGGTGTCTGGCCGCGCATGCGCGCGTCAGTCCGTCGACAGCTCACGATCGAGCTGGTGCAGCGCCATGTCGACGCTCGCAGCGGCGGCGGACTGTGAGTACAGGTCAAGCAGGCGCAGGGCGTCCTCCATCTTGAGGCGCGCGACGAGCAGCTTCTCGCGCATCGGATTGCCGGACGATATCGGCTCGACGTCCTTGTCTCTAGCTTGCGACCACATTTTTTCATTCTCGTTCGTGAGGCTTGCCCGCTTTTCGCGGGTCTCGGCGACGCGGCTGGATACACCCGGGGCAGGAGCGGAACCGGAAAGTCTGGTCCATTACGGATGGATCATGCCGGCAGTCTTAACATCAGGCGGTTTCGACCGTTTGCCTGACAATAGTCCGTCACGGTCGCCCAAGCGAGGACGAGGCTGATGCCGACGCCACCGCCTCGCGCTGGTGGCAGCGTGGACGTTACGGCATCGCGAGGGTCGAAGTGGGTGCCGCTGTCGAGGATGGTGATATCCACCACGCCGGCCATCCGGACGAGGGCAAGGTCGATCGGGCACCCGGGGGCACCGCCATGTTCCACCAGATTGGTGACGAGTTCCTCGATCACGATCGCCAGCCGGGCCGCCGCGTCTTCGTCGAGCCGGTGGCGCCGGGCAAAACCCCGTGCGAACCCGGTGGCCAGCGCGACCGCGTGGTCGTCCGCCGCGACATGGATCGTGTCGGGATCATTGCCGTCCATCGGGGCAGGGTCTAGCATGGCGGTATCTGATCGGGGAGCATCCCATGCGCCGTCTGCTCGTGTTCGCCCTGCTAGCGACGATCGCCAGCAGCCCCGCCTTTGCCGAGATCGGCCGGATCAAGCGGGTGATGGGCGCCGCCGTGGTGGAACGGGGCACGGCACGGTTGCCCGCCACGGTGGGGGGCACCGTCGAACAGGGCGACGTCGTGGCCACCGGCAAGGACGGCCGCGTCAGCATCACCTTTTCGGACAACACGCGCTTTTCGGCCGGACCGGGCAGCCGGATCGCCCTGTCGGAATACCGCTTCGACGACACGACCCGCAAGGGCGCGTTCGTCACGCGGGTGGATCGCGGCTCGCTGGCGATCGTCTCCGGCCAGATCGCGCACGAGAGCAGGGATGCGATGAAGGTGCGCACGCCTACCTCGCTGCTGGGCGTGCGGGGCACCCGTTTCGTGGTGAACGTACGGTGATCGGGCCGCGTCTCGTCGCCGCGCTGGTCGCGACGGCGGGGCTGGGCGGCTGCGCCACCTCCGACGTGCTGTTGCTGCCGGGCGAAAACGGCGCGTCGGCGGGCGCGGTGGCGGTGATCGACGAGAAGAGCGGCAACGACTCGGCGGTCTTGGCGCAGGCCAACGAGCGCGCCCGGCTTTCCAGTGGACGCATCAGTCCGCGGACGGTGAACCCGACGCGCATCCCCCGCCGGGACCGGCGCCTGATCGAGGATCTGCCGCCGCCGCCGAAACACTTCACGCTCAACTTCCAGGAGGATTCGACCCGGCTGATGGCCGACTCCGCGCCGGTGCTGGTCGATCTGATCGCCGAGGTGCGCCGGCGCGACGGGGTGGACGTGCTGGTGATCGGCCACACCGACCGGCTCGGCTCCGCCGAGGATAACGACGCGCTATCGTTGAAACGCGCGCAGCAGATCCGCGAGGTGCTGATAACGCAGGGGCTCGATCCGGCCTCCACCCGCGCGGTGGGGCGGGGCGAGCGCGACATGCTGGTCGCCACCGCCGACGGGATGCGCGCGGCCGCCAATCGCCGGGTAGAGGTCGTGGTCCGCTAGAGCGGGACGTGTTGCCCCTTCCCGCCGCCGCCGCTACATCCGGCGGACAACAAACCGGGAAGCCCAATGCTCGCTCTGCTCGAGATACTCAATCTGCTGCTGACCGTGCTGTGGTGGATCATCATCATCCAGGCGGTGCTGTCCTGGCTGGTGGCGTTCAACGTCGTCAACACCAGCAACGATTTCGTCCGCTCGGTGCTGGTCGCGCTCGATCGGCTGACGCAGCCGCTCTATCGCCCGATTCGGCGCATCCTGCCCGATTTCGGTCAGCTCGATCTGTCGCCGATGGTGGTGCTGCTGCTGATTATGATCATGCAGGAAATTATTATCAAACGGCACCTGTATCCATTTCTAGCGGGTGCTTGAGGTGAGCGCCGCGATCATCGACGGCAAGGCGTTCGCCGCCGCCCTGCGCGCCCGCGTGGCGGCCGCCGTGCCGGGCTTCGCGGCGGCCACCGGGCGCGTGCCGGGGTTGGCGGTGGTGCTGGTGGGCGAGGATCCGGCGAGCGCCGTCTATGTGAAATCCAAGGGCAAGATGACCGCCGAGGCGGGCATGGCCGGGTTCGAGCATCGCCTGCCGGCCGAAACGTCGCAAGCCGACCTGCTCGCGCTGGTCGACCGGCTGAACGCCGACGGCGCGGTGGATGGCATTCTCGTTCAGTTGCCGCTGCCGAAGCATATCGACGAGGCGGCGGTGATCGCCCGGATCGATCCGGCCAAGGACGTCGACGGCTTCACCCCCGTGAACGCCGGGCGGCTGGCGACCGGGCTTGAGGCGATGGTGCCCTGCACGCCGCTGGGTTGCCTGATGCTGCTGAAGGACCGACTGGGCAGTCTGGCCGGGCTGGATGCCGTGGTGATCGGCCGCTCGAACATCGTCGGCAAGCCGATGGCGCAGCTGCTGCTGGGCGAAAGCTGCACCGTCACCATCGCCCATTCGCGTACGCGCGATCTGGCGGACGTGGTGCGGCGCGCCGATATCGTCGTCGCGGCGGTCGGCCGGCCTAACATGGTGCCGGGCGACTGGCTGAAGCCGGGGGCGACGGTGATCGACGTCGGCATCAACCGTGTCGACGCGGGCGAGGGCAAGACCAGGCTGGTCGGCGATGTCGATTTCGCCAGCGCCGCGCAGGTGGCGGGCGCGATCACGCCGGTGCCGGGCGGGGTGGGGCCGATGACGATCGCGGTGCTGCTGCGCAATACGCTGGTGGCCGCGCACCGCCGCGCCGGCGTGCTGCTGGCCGACGCGAGCCTGTGATGCGGCGGTTCGGGGGATGATGACTGCGCAACTCGCCGCGCTGTTCCTGTCGGCCTGCGTCACCTTTTTCGTCGTGATCGATCCGCCGGGCTGCGCGCCGATCTTCGCCGGGCTGACGCGCGGCGGATCGGCGGCACACCGCAAGGCGATGGCGATCCGCTCGGTCGCGGTGGCGAGCGGCATCCTGATCGTGTTCGCGCTGATCGGCAGCGACCTGCTGCGGATCCTCGGCATCAGCCTCGACGCGTTTCGCGTGGCGGGCGGGATCATGCTGTTCCTGATCGCGCTGGAGATGGTGTTCGAGAAGCGCACGCAGCGCCGCGAGGAGCGCGCCGAGGCGATCACCCGCGAGGCCGAGGAGCAGCATCGCCCGATCGAGGCGGAGGATATCTCGGTATTTCCGATGGCGATCCCGATGATCGCCGGGCCGGGGTCGATCGCGACCGCGATGCTGCTCACTTCACGCGCGCACGGCCTCGTCGGCACGATCGTGGTGTTGGCGGCGATGGCCTCGATCCTGCTGCTGACGCTCGTGGCGCTGCTGGCGGCCGGGCCGCTGATGCGCGTGCTGGGGCCGAAGATCGAGGCGATGATCACCCGCGTGCTGGGCGTGATCCTGGCAGCACTGGCCGCGCAGTTCGTGATCGACGGGATCCGCGCCAGCTTTACCTGAACGGGGTGATCCTTACGCCGCCCGCCCGACGATGCTGAGCGCCACCGCCTCGGCCACCTTGATCCCGTCGATCGCGGCCGACAGGATGCCGCCGGCATAGCCCGCACCTTCGCCCGCCGGGAACAGGCGGGCGGTGTTGAGGCTCGCGAAATCGCTGCCGCGGGTGATGCGGATCGGCGAGGAGGTGCGTGTCTCCACCCCCGTCAGCATCGCATCGGGATGATCGTAGTTGGCGATCTGGCGGCCGAACACCGGCAGCGCCTCGCGCATCGCGGCCACCACGAACGGCGGCAGGCATTCGGCCAGATCGGTCAGTTTCACGCCGGGTTTGTACGAGGGGATCACCTCGCCGAACGCGGTGGACGGCCGGCCGGCGACGAAATCGCCGAGCCGCTGGCCGGGCGCGGAATAATCCGATCCGCCGGCCACGAACGCGGCTTCCTCCAGCCGGCGTTGCAGCTCGATCCCGGCGAGCGGGTGGCCGGGATAGTCGCGCGCCGGATCGATGCCGACGACGAGGCCGGAGTTGGCGTTGAACTCGGCGCGCGAATACTGGCTCATGCCGTTGGTGACGACACGCCCCGGCTCCGAGGCGGCGGCGACCACGCGCCCGCCCGGGCACATGCAGAAGCTGTAGACGGTGCGCCCGTTCGCGCAGTGATGCGACAGCGTATAGGCGGCCGCCCCCAGATCGGGATGCTTCGCGCAGGCGCCGAAGCGGGCGCGGTCGATCCACGCCTGCGGATGCTCGATGCGGACGCCGACCGAGAATGGCTTCGCCTCGATATGCACGCCGCGTTCGTGCAGCATGGCGAAGGTGTCGCGTGCGCTGTGGCCGATCGCCAGGACGACGTGATCCGCCTCGAGATAGCCGCCGTCGTGCAGATGCAGGCCGCGCAAGGCGCGCGTGCCGTCCGGGGCGGTGGCGATATCGAGGTCGTCCACGCGCCTGCCGAAACGATATTCGCCGCCGAGCGACTCCACCGTGCGACGCATCGCCTCCACCATCGTGACGAGGCGGAAGGTGCCGATGTGCGGGTGCGCTTCGGTCAGGATCTCGGGCGGGGCGCCGGCCTTCACGAACTCGGTCAGCACCTTGCGGCCGAGGTGGCGCGGGTCCTTCACCTGGCTCCACAGCTTGCCGTCCGAGAAGGTGCCGGCGCCGCCCTCGCCGAACTGCACGTTCGATTCCGGGTGCAATTCGCCGCGCCGCCACAGGCCCCACGTGTCCTTCGTCCGCTCGCGCACTACCTTGCCGCGATCGAGGATGATCGGGCGAAACCCCATCTGCGCGAGGATCAGCCCGGCAAACAGCCCGCATGGACCGGCACCGATCACCACCGGGCGCGGCGTATCGGCAGGCGCTCGGGCGACGAAGCGATAGGCGGTATCGGGCGCGGGGCGGACGTGGGGACCGCCGGCGCAGGCGGCCAGCACTGCCGCCTCGTCCGGCAGGGTCACATCGACCGAATAGACCATCAGGATCGCCGTCTTGCGCCGTGCATCGTTGGCGCGGCGGGCGAGGCGGAGGTCGAGCACCATGTCGGCCGGAATGCCCAGCCGGGCGCGCACCGCCTGTTCCAGCGCCTCGGGCGGGTGGCCGAGGGGCAACTTGATATCACTGACGCGAAGCATGGCGCGTGCCATAATCGTTTTGGGGTTCTCGCGCCACGGTGGCGTTCGAGGCGGCGACAGGTGCGCGACGAGTTAAGCCGATTGCGTCATTCCGGCTGAAATCATGGCAACCGGACCCGTCTAGGCGGTGGACAGCAAATTATGATCGTATAACTTCAATGGCATAAGATAATCGAGCGGGCGGAGAGCGCCGGATGATGGAAGACGATCTGACATATTATCGTCGGCGTTTCGGCCAGGAGATCGCACCCGAACAGGCGTCGCATTCGGTGGAGGCGGCGGCAGCGCATCGTGCACTGGCGATGATCTATGCGGATGAGATCCGCCGACTGTCCCCCGATGCCGAACCGCCGCAACTGCCCGTCTCCGCTTGGGAACCGGCCGCGTCCCGGGGCTGAATTCCGGATATCCCCACGAACATAACGACTTGCCTTTCTCCGCCGGCCGGGAACCGATCGCGCGCGGTTGCGCTCTGTTGAGGGAAACCGCTCCCCGAGGACCGTCATGGCAACCGCAACGCTCGATACCCCTACCGAAAGCCGGTCGATCACGATCAGCCTGACGATCAACGGCCAGCTGCGCCGCTTGCCCGTCGAGCCGTGGACGACGCTACTCGACCTGTTGCGCGAGCAGGAGGGGCTGACCGGCACCAAGAAGGGCTGCGATCACGGCCAGTGCGGCGCGTGCACCGTGCTGATCGACGGGAAGCGGATCAACAGCTGCCTGTCGCTGGCGGTATCGCGAGACGGGGCCGAGATCGTGACCGTGGAGGGGCTGGCGGACGCGGATAAGCTGCACCCGTTGCAGCAGGCCTTCATCGACCATGACGCCTTCCAGTGCGGCTATTGTACGCCGGGCCAGCTCTGTTCGGCCGCCGGGCTGCTGGCGGAGGGGCGCGCCACCAGTCGCGACGACGTGCGCGAGATGATGAGCGGCAACATCTGTCGCTGTGGCGCCTACACCAACATCACCGACGCGGTGCTTGAAGTGCTGGAAAAGGAGACGGCGAAATGAACCGCTTTTCCTATGCCCGCCCCACCGACGTGGCCGAGGCTGTGCGCGAAGGCAGTCCGGGCGACGTGCGCTATCTGGCCGGCGGCACCAACCTCGTCGACCTGATGAAGGAGAATGTCGAGCGTCCGGTGCGGGTGGTCGATATCAACCGGCTGCCGCTGCACGATATCTCTGACTTGCCGGACGGCGGGCTGCGGCTCGGCGCGCTGGCCACCAACGCCGATACGGCGTGGGACGCCCGGGTGGAGGAGCGTTATCCGCTGCTGTCGTCCGCCATCCTCGCGGGCGCGTCGCCTCAGTTGCGCAATGCCGCCACCAACGGCGGCAACGTCAACCAGCGCACCCGCTGTTACTATTTCTACGACACCGCCACGCCCTGCAACAAGCGCGAGCCGGGATCGGGCTGCGGCGCGATCGGCGGGGTGAATCGCATCCACGCGATCCTCGGCGCCAGTGCGGCCTGCATCGCCACGCATCCGTCCGACATGGCGGTGGCGCTGGCTGCGCTCGACGCAACGGTGCAGGTGACCGGCCCTGACGGTGATCGCGCGATCCCCTTCGCCGATTATCATCGCCTGCCTGGCGCGGAAGCCTGGCAGGACAATAACCTGGCCCCCGGTGAACTCGTGACGGCGATCGACCTGCCGGACGAGCGCTTCACCGGACATTACACCTACCTCAAGCTGCGCGACCGGCTGTCCTATGCCTTCGCGCTCGTCTCGGTGGCGGCGGCGCTCAAGATCGAGGACGGACGGATCGTCGAGGCGCGGGTCGCCCTTGGTGGCGTGGCGCACAAGCCGTGGCGGGTGAAGACGGCCGAGAGCGTGCTTCACGGCGAAACCCCCTCGCACAATGCCTTCCTCGCCGCGGCCCACGCCATCACCGAGGGCGCGACCGGGCACGGCGACAATGATTTCAAGATCGGCCTGGCGCGCAAGGCGATCGTACGCGCACTGCGGCAGGCGGCGGACGGTACGCCGCAGTCGCAGACCGACAAGCGCGTGGCATAAGGAAGAAGACGATGGCCAGTTCAGCACGCATCGGTATCGGCTCCCCGCTCAGCCGGGTGGACGGCATCGCCAAGGTCACGGGCGCGGCGAAGTATGCCGCCGAACATCGCCCTGCGGGAATGCTCTACGGCTTTGCCGTATCGAGCGGGATCGCCAAGGGGCGCATCACCGCGATCGACGACCGCGCCGCCCGCGCCGTACCCGGCGTCGTGGAGATCGTGACGCATGAGAACCGTCCGCGCACAGCGTGGCTGGATCGATCGCACCACGATCAGGTCGGCCCGCCGGGATCGCCGCTGCGCCCCTTCTACGACGACAAGGTGATGTTCAGCGGCCAGCCCGTCGCGCTCGTCCTGGCCGAGACGTTCGAGGCTGCGCGCCACGCCGCAGCGCTGGTTGAGATCAGCTACGAGGCCGAGGCGCACAACACCGACTTCGACAAGGCGCTCGCGGAGAAGTTCCTGCCCGCCAAGAAGCGCAACACCTTTCATCCGCCGAAGAACCGCGGCGATGCCGAGAAGGCGTTCGCCGCCGCGCCGCTGAAGGTGGACGCCGAATACCGCCTCGCCACCGAGCACCACAACCCGATGGAGATGCATGCCAGTACCGTGGAGTGGCACGGCGACGGCAGCATCACCGTGCACGACAAGACGCAGGGGCCGCAGAACGTGCAGGCCTATCTGTCTTCCGTGTTCGGCATCTCGGCCAAGAAAATCCGGGTGCTCAACCCCTATGTGGGCGGCGGTTTCGGCTCCGGCCTGCGGCCCCAGTATCACGTCTATCTGACGGTGCTGGCGGCCACGATGCTGGAGCGTTCGGTCCGGGTGGTGCTGACGCGCCAGCAGATGTTTACCCATGTCCACCGCCCCGAAGCGGTGCAGACGGTGCGGCTGGGTGCCGAGATGGACGGGCGGCTGACCGCCATCCTCAACTCGGCGACGACCTCCACCTCGCGATACGAGAACCATATGGAGGACGTCGTCATCTGGGGAATGATGAACTACGCCTGCCCCAATGCCTCAGGCGATTACACGATCGCCCCGATGGATACGTCGACCAGCGGCGACATGCGCGCGCCGGGCGCGGCGACGGGCATGGCGCTGTTCGAGATCGCGATCGACGAGATGGCCGAGCAGGCGAAACTCGATCCGCTCGCCTTCCGCCTGCTGAACTACTCTGAAGAGGATGCGATGAACGGGACGCCGTTCACCAGCAAGGCGCTGCGCGAGGCATTTGCGGAAGGGGCCGCCGCGTTCGGCTGGGACCGGCGCAAGGCGGGGCCGCGCACGATGCGCGATGGCCACGAACTGGTCGGCTGGGGGCTGGCGACGGGCATGTGGGACGCGATGTTCTCCAAGACGTCGGCCAGCGCCAAGCTGTCCGCCAACGGCGACCTCGAGGTGGCGAGCGCGCTCTCCGACATCGGCACCGGCACCTATACGGTGATGACGCAGGTGGCCGCCGACACGCTGGGCCTGCCGCCGGAGCGGATCACCGCGCGGCTGGGCGATTCCGATCTGCCGGCGGCGCCGGTGGAGGGCGGCTCATGGGGCGCGGCCTCGGTCGGCGCGGCGGTGCAGGTGGCGTGTCGGGCGATCGGCGAGAAGCTGCTGAAGGCCGCCTCCAGCATCGAGGGCAAGCCGCTCGGCTCGGCCGGGATCGACGACGTGACGTTCGACGGCGGGCGGATCGTCCTGAAATCCGATCCCGCCATCGCCGTCGAATTCACCGAGGCGATGCGCGCCGCCGATCTCCAGACGATCGAGGTCGAGGAGACCGCCAGTGCCGGGATCAGCGGCATGGTCAGCCAGATCCGCAAGTCCCGCAACACCCATTGCGCGACCTTCGCCGAGGTGAAGGTGGACGAGGAACTGGGCGTCGTGCGCGTCACCCGCATCGTGTGCGCGGTGGCGGCGGGGCGGATCATCAACCCCAAGACCGCACGCAGCCAGATCCTGGGCGGCGTGGTGATGGGTATCGGCATGGCGCTGCACGAGGAGACGATGATGGACACGAAGCTGGGCCGCTTCATGAACCACAGCCTCGCCGAATATCATGTGCCGGCCAATGCCGACATCGACTCGATCGAGGTGATCTTCGTCGACGAGCCGGATCCGGAGGTGACGCCGCTGGGGGTGAAGGGCGTCGGCGAGATCGGCATCGTCGGCACCGCCGCCGCCGTGGCCAACGCGATCTACCACGCCACCGGCAAGCGCGTCCGCTCGCTGCCGATCACGATCGACAAGCTGCAGGACTAGGCCGGATCGCTACACCGCCACCTCGCCGTGAATCGGCGGGTGGGGGTCGTAGCCTTCCACCACGAAATCCTCGATGCGATAGTCGTCGATGCTCGCGGCGTGGCGCACGAGGCGCAGCGTCGGGAACCCGCGCGGGGTGCGCGCGATCTGGGCGCGGGCCTGCTCCTGATGGTTGAGGTAGAGGTGGACGTCGCCGCCCACCCACACCAGTTCGCCCGGCTGCAACCCCGCCTGCTGCGCCAGCATCAGCAGCAGCGCCGAGGCGCCGACGAAGTTGAACGCCGCGCCGAGGAACAGGTCGCACGACCGCTGATAGAGCAGGCAATCGAGCCGGCCATTCTGCGTGACATGATATTGATAGAGCAGGTGGCACGGCGGCAGCGCCATGTCGCCGAGGTCCGCCACGTTCCAGCCGTGGAACAGCAGGCGGCGGCTGGCCGGCGTCTTCCGAAGCGACGTGACGAGGGTGGCGATCTGGTCGTGCTCTCGCCCGTCCGCGCCCTGCCAGCGGCGCCATTGCTTGCCGTACACCGGCCCCAGATCCCCCCACGCGGCGGCGAACGCATCGTCGGCGAGGATGCGGGCCTCGAAGGCTCCTTGCGTGATCGCCTCGCCCGTCTCGGCGCGGTAGCGGGCGAGCGGCCAGTCGCTCCAGATCCGCACGTTGGCCTCCAGTAACGGGCGGATGCTGGTGCCGCCCGTCAGGAACCACAGCATCTCCTTGATCGCCGTCTTCCAATAGACCCGCTTGGTGGTGAGGATCGGCGCGCGGCCATCCGACAGGTCGAACCGCAGCAGCGCGCCGAACAGTGCGGTGGTGCCGACCCCGGTGCGGTCTATCCGCCGGTCGCCGCGTTCGAGCACGGATTCGATCAGGTCGAGATACTGATATTCGGGATCACGCATGTCGGCGGCTCTTTCAGGGGGCTGCTGGCCCTCCGCTACGGCGCCGCGGGTCGGGCGACAAGCACCGCATGGTCCATCCGAAACGGACAAGACAGGCACCACTGCGGCCGCAGAGGCTTCGGATCGGACGATCTTCCCGTTCCCGCAGAATTATGTGTGCGCCACTGTCCAGTTTCACGGGGCGGGAATTTCGATGCCGGGTACGGCGACAGCAAGACGACGGATCGATTCGGGCGAGGCGGCAATCGCTTTTTTCGGGCCTGGTTTTCATGGCATGCGCCGGGAATCATTGCGTGTGGCGCATCTCGACAGGGATCACGGCCTGATCGGTCTGCGGCTGCATTATTCAGATATGTGCGACGAGGTACACTTTCCGCTGCGAACGATCATCCGCGATGCGTTGCACCTCGAGACGGTCGGCATCCTTATCGCGCATAATCACCCGAGCGGCGACCCACGACCGAGCGAGGACGACCTCGCCGCCACGCGCGCGCTGGTGGCGCTGGCGCGGCCGCTCGGCATCCGCGTGCGCGATCATCTGATCTTCGCGGGGGGCCGGTCGAGCAGTCTGCGCGTCATGGGAATGCTGTAGCGGCGTCGGCCATCCGGCCCGGCATCGCCTCAGGCCGGCGTCATCAACGTGCAGGATGAGATGGCTTCCGGTTCGGGGCGCGGGCCGACCGCCTCGTATAGCGCCAGGTACGCGTCCGCACCCGCCAGTTCGGTGCGGCCGACGCGGGTGTAGCCCACGCTCTTCATCTCGCAGTCGAGCAGGTCGGGCGGGGTGCCGTGCTGCGACGTCGGCCGGTCGGCATCCACCACCACCACCCGCCCGCCGGGGCGCAGCGCGGGGCGCAGTCGCCACAGGAACTCGTAGGGCGCGGCGATCTCGTGGTACATGTGCACCATCAGGATGCGGTCGAAGCTGGCGGCCGGCAGCTTCGGATCGGCGGGCAGCCCCAGCTTGACCGACACATTGTCCAGCGCCTCGCGCGTCACCCGCTCGGCCAGCGTATCGCGCACGGCCGGCACGATATCCTGCGCCAGCACGCGCCCGTTCTTGCCCACGCGCTGCGCCAGCCGGACGGTGTAATAGCCCTCGCCCGCGCCGATATCGGCCACCGTCATGCCCTTGGCGATGTCGGCGCGGTTCATCACCGTATCGGCCTCGCGAATCCGGTCGCGCGCTTCCTCGGTGGAAAAGCGGCTCGACACGATCGGCGCGACCGGCCGATGCGCCGCCGGAAAGCGCGAGGGCTTCGGTTCGGCCGCGCGCCGGGTCGCCGCCGGGCCGCAGCTCGCCAGCAGCATCAGGGCCAGGCCGGCGACGCGGGCGCGCATCAGTCCACGTCCTCCACGTCCACCTTCTCACCCGTCACCCGCTGCGAGAGCGCTGCGGCCATGAACGGGTCGAGCGCGCCGTCCAGCACGTCGGACGGCGCGGTGGAGGTGACGCCCGTCCGCAGGTCCTTCACCAACTGGTAGGGCTGGAGCACGTAGCTGCGGATCTGGTGGCCCCAGCCGATATCGGTCTTGCCGGCGGCGACCACGTTGGCCTCCGCCTCGCGGATCGCCAGCTCCCGCTCGTACAGGCGCGCGCGCAGCTGGTTGTACGCCTCGGCCTTGTTCTTGTGCTGCGATCGCTGGTTCTGGCACTGCACGACGATGCCGGTGGGGATATGCGTGATCCGCACCGCCGAATCGGTGGTGTTGATGTGCTGTCCGCCCGCGCCCGATGCGCGATAGGTGTCGATCCGCAGGTCGCTCTCGCTGTACTCGACCTGGATATCATCGTCGATCACCGGATACACCCAGACGCTGGCGAACGAGGTGTGCCGCCGCGCCGCCGAGTCGTACGGGCTGATGCGGACGAGGCGATGCACGCCGCTCTCCGTCTTGGCATAGCCGTAGGCGTTTTCGCCCTTCACCAGCAGCGTGGCGGACTTGATCCCGGCCTGTTCGCCCGAATGATGATCGACCAGCTCCACCTTCAGCCCGCGCCGTTCGGCCCAGCGGGTGTACATGCGGCTGAGCATCCCGGCCCAGTCCTGGCTCTCTGTGCCGCCGGCGCCGGCGTTCACCTCGATATAGGTGTCGTTGGCATCGGCCTCGCCCGCCAGCAACGCCTTCACCTTGTCGGTGTCGGCGCGTTCGGAAAGCGCCGCCAGCGCGGCCACGCCGTCATCGACCAGCGCGGTGTCGCCCTCGGCCTCGGCCATCTCCATCAGCTCGATGGTGTCGTCCAGCTCGGTCTGGATCGCCTTGGTCGCACCGATCGCCTCGTCCAGCCGGCGACGCTCGCGCATCACCTCCTGCGCGGCGCGCGGGTCGTTCCACAGCGTCGGATCCTCGACCTTGGCGTTCAGCTCGTGCAGCCGCCGCAGCGCGCGATCCCAATCGAGAAAGCGGCGGAGCAGCGCGAGCGCCTGCTTGATCTTGTCGGCGTGGGCTTGCGCTTCGGCGCGCATCGCGGTGCTCCTGGAACATGGGCGGCGGGCGGGGGCGCCCGGTGAGTACGTCTCTGGCGATATAGGGCGCGGGCCGGGCTAGTAAATCCCGCCCTGCCGCTGGAGGAAGTCGTTGTCGCGCGCCGCCTCGGCGCGGCGGGCGGCGGGCGCGTCGCTGCGCCGGGTCAGTTCCTCGCGGCGGATGGTGCGGCGCGGCTCGCTCTCGGGCTTGAACGCCTCCCAGATCACCGCCGCCTTCGGTTCGTCCGATGGCCATGCGCCGAACACGCGCCGGCCGGACTTCCGGTCGATCCGCACCATGCGGATGCCGGCGGGCGCGCGGAACGGCACGACCGGCATGTCCTTCATCGCGGCGGCGGCGAACTGCTTGAAGATCGGAGCCGCCACGGTGCCGCCCTGCGCATAGCTGCCCAGCGGGCGCGGCTGATCGTACCCCATGTACACGCCCGCCACGAGATCGGCCGACCCGCCGACGAACCAAACGTTGGTGGGGCCGGTGGAGGTGCCGGTCTTGCCGAACAGCGGTCGGCCGAGATCGCGCAGCACCGTGGCGGTGCCGCGCTGGACCACGCCCTCGAGGATGTGGACGGTCTGGTAGGCGCTCATCGCGTCGATCGCCTGGGCGCTGCGGGCACGTGGCCGGGGCATGGCCTTGCCGTCCCAGTCCTTCATGTTGCAGCCCTCGCAAGGCCGCGTGTCGGCGCGCCAGATCACCTTGCCGCGACGATCCTGCACATAATCGATCAGCGTCGGCTTCAACATGCGGCCCTGATTGGCGAGCATGGCGTAGGCGTTGGTCAGCCGCAATACCGTCGTCTCGCCCGCACCCAGCGAGATCGACAGGACGGGGGAATAATCGCCGATGCCCATGTCGCGCGCGGTCTTCACGATCTTCTTCATGCCGGTCATGCTGGCGGTGCGCACCGTCATCAGGTTGCGCGACTGCTCCACGCCCCAGCGCATCGTCTGCGGCCCGGCGTTGCCGCCCGAGAAGTTGCGGAAGCATTTCCGCCCGAGCCGGGCGGACTGATAGACGCAGAACGGCCCGTCGACGATGATCGAAGCGGGGGTCATTCCGTTCTCGAGCGCGGTGGCATAGACGAACGGCTTGAAGCTGGAACCGGGCTGGCGGAGCGCCTGCGTGGCGCGGTTGAACGAGGCGCCCTTGGCATCGAACCCGCCCTGCATCGCCAGCACTTGGCCCGTGTGCGGGTTTTCCGCGACCATGCCGCCCGAGACGGCGGGGATGTTGCGCAAGGCCCAGTTGCCGCCCTCGCGCTTCACCGCGATCACGTCGCCCGGCTTCATGAAGGCGAACGCCTGCCCGCCCACGCCGCGCTTCGGCATGGCGGCGGCCCAGCGCGGCAGCGTGCCGGTGGAGCCGTCGGCAAAGCCGATCGTCGCCTCGCCGCCGGACTTGTTGAGGATCACGGCGGCGCGCCAGTCGTCGTAGCCGACGCCCACCTCGTTCAGCACCGGCGCCCACGGTTGCGCCAGGTCGAGCTGGCGGATCGGCCCGCGCCAGCCCTTGCCGCGATCATAGCGGACGAGGCCGTCGCGCAGGGCCGTCTCCGTCGCCTTCTGCACGGCCGGATCGAACGAGGAGCGGATCCACAGACCGCCGGAATAGACGCTGTGCGGCCCGTCCTTGCCGGCCTCGCCGTAGCGGTCGATCAGTTGACGGCGCACCTCCTCCATGAAGTAGCCGCCGGCATCCTGCCGCTCGGGCGCCTGCCGACCGACGATGCCGAGCGGCGCCGCCTGCGCGTCGCGCATCTGCGCGGGGGTGATGAAGCCGTTGGCCTGCATCTGCCCGAGCACCCAGTTGCGCCGCTCGATCGCGCGGTCGGCGTGGCGTTCCGGGCTGTAGTTGGAGGGCGCTTTCGGCAGGATCGCCAGATAGGCCATTTCCGGCAGGGTCAACTCGCCGACATCCTTGGCGAAATAGGCGCGCGCGGCGGATTGCACGCCATAGGCGTTCCGCCCGAGGAAGATCTGGTTGAGGTACAGTTCGAGGATCTGCGGCTTGGTCAGCGCCCCCTCGATCCGGTGCGCGAGGATCGCCTCGCGCACCTTGCGCGAAACCGAATATTCATCGCCCACCAGCAGGTTCTTGGCGACCTGCTGGGTGATCGTGGAGCCGCCCCGTGCGCGCCGGCCCGAGCCGATCTTGCTGACGTAATCGAAGACCGCACCGGCAAGCCCCGGATAATCGATGCCGCTATGCTCGAAGAAGGTCTTGTCCTCGGCGGAGAGATAGGCGCCGACCAGCAGGCGAGGATATTCGTCGAATGCCAGTTCCACCCGCCGCTCGCGCGCGAAGCTGTGGACGGGCATCCCGTCGATCCCGCGCACGGTGGAGGGCAGCGGCGGCTCGTAGGTAAGCAGCGCCTCGGCCGAGGGCAGGCCGCGCGCGAACAGTGCCCACAGCACGACCGAGCCGATGAGCGCCAGCACGGCCAGCGCCGCCACGATCCGCACGAGGCGGCGGCCCCACAGTCGGCCGATGCGGCCACGCCAGCCATCCGCCTCGCGCCGCAGACGGAAATGCTGGGTCTCGGCGGCGGGATCGTTCATGACCGGGTGGCTCTAGCATTTCCGCCGGCGTTTGCCAGCCCGGCGCCGTTCACGGGGGCGGGGCGTGCTATTGCCTGGCCAGTCGGCGGGCGAAATGCGTCTCTACCGCGCGGCGCACGCCGATGGCGATGTTGCGCTGGTAATCGGGCGACAGCAGCAGCGCCTCGTCTTCCGCATTGGACATGTAACCCGTTTCGAGCAGTACGGAGGGCACGTCCGGCGCCTTGAGCACCACCAGCCCGGCGAAGCGGTGGAATTCGGTGCGGAACGGCACGTTGGGCGACATTTCGCGCTGGAGGAGGGCGGCGAAGGACGCCGAGACGTTCATCGTCTCGCGCTGCGCCAGATCGAGGAGGATCGATGACACCTCGCTGCTCTCACCCCCCAGGTCCACGCCGTTGAGGATGTCGGCCCGGTTCTCGCGCGCGGCCAACTGCGCCGCCACCCGGTCGGAGGCGACCTCGGACAGGGTGTAGATCGTGGCGCCGCGCGCCGCCGGATTGGGCGCGCTGTCGGCGTGGATCGAGATGAACAGGTCCGCCTTCAGCCGCCGCGCGATCTCGCGCCGTTCGCCCAGGATGAGGAAGCGGTCGTCGTCGCGGGTCAGCGCCACGCGTACCCGGCCGGAGGACTTGAGCTCGTCGCGGATGGCGCGGGCGATCTTCAGCGTCACCTCCTTCTCGCGGTGGCGGCCGTCGACGCCGGGCGCGCCCGGATCGTGCCCGCCGTGGCCGGCGTCGATCACCACCAGCGGCCGGTTGCTGCCCCGCGCCCGGATGACGCGCGGGGCAGCAAC
>NZ_VNIM01000005.1 GCF_007785815.1 Alterirhizorhabdus solaris
TTCAAGAACCGCCGCCTGGTCCGCGACTATGAGCAGCTCACCGCCGTCGCCGAAACCCTCATCACCATCGCCGCCTCCGCCACTCTGCTACGTCGATGGACGTGAGGAGACGGCCTTTTCAAACGCACTCTGAGCCTGCGACCCTACGCCACTGAGGACTATGCGGCTATGTGTTCAGACAAGGCGGTTGTGCGGTACGTAGGGGGGTAACCATTGTCTCCCGAGGATGTGTAGAACCGCGTTCTGCAATACGCAGGTCACTAGTCTCTCCTTGGCTACAGTATGTTCGCCGTCATCAAGAAGGTTTCCTGTCGCTTCGTGGGAGAGACCGGCATCGCTGACTTTCATCGCTGCATCGGTCATGGCTTCGATGATGTGGGAGAGGCGGCTTGGGTGTTCTCGTCTGAGGTACACGGACGCGGCTACGCGTTCGAAGCTGCTGACGCCGCACACCGTTGGTTCGCTCGGCAGAAGGGGGATAGCCAGACTGTCTGCTTGATTGATCCTGCAAATGGACCTTCGCTCGCGCAAGCAGCACGCTTGGGCTACTCCCCCTTTTGGTGAAGCGAGATACAGGGGGTATATGGCCGTCATGCTCGAAACGCGTTCTGCCTGCGCGTGACCTACGTTCAAGAGAGAACGTCTGGGCTCCACTACTTTTTGCCATTCCGGAAAGGCCCGTGGCCTGGAGGCGTGCTGCCTTATGTAGGTTTTCTGTTCCGTTGCTACTCAACCCCCACGTTTGACTGGCTAGGGGCGCGGGCTACCGGTTTTATGGCATCCGGTCGGGGGCCCGCTGCTCCTGCCGCAGTCGCCGTTCTGCCGGGGGCCTAATAATTAACCGTCTGTAAGCCCGCGCAAGTTACTTGTATGCTGAACTTCGAGTAGGATCGACATGAAACAGGCAGCTCTTGCCATGGCACTGGCACTGGCCGTCCCGGCCAGTGCGCAAGCCGCCACGGCTACACGTTTCAACGTCGAGCTTTTGCAGGCCACGGCGATGATGATGGCCGAGCCCCAAAAGGCGCTGGTCCATGCCCGCGCGGCAGTGCGTTTGGCGCCAGGCGTGGCCGGTTCCGGCGAGCAATTGCTGGCACGCGCCCAGGCGCATTGGCTCGAGGGCGAGGCGTTGACGCGGGTGAATCAGCCCGATGCCGCCGATCCGGTCATCAACGACGCGCTTTTAATAGCCAAACGTATGGCGCCTCGCAGTAAATTGCACGCAGACCTGTTGATGTCGGCCGCGACGATCGACTGGATGACAGGGCGCGTTCGTGACGCCCTCGGCGGTTTCCAGTCGGCGTATACGGTCTACGAGGCGCTTGGAGAAGCGCGGTCCCAGGCAAAGGCGCTTCAATATATCGGCACAATCTATTTCGATGCGCGTGATTACTCACGGATGCTGCGCTATTATCGCCAGTCCGAAGACGTCTATCGCGGGGATCCTGCACTAACTGTCTCCGCGCTTAACAATCAGGGTGATGCGCTGAAGGAAATGAGACGTTTTCGCGAGGCGATCGATCATTATCGCCGCGCCCTCGCGATAGCACGCAAGCTGGCCAGCCCGGTGCTCGAGGTACGCATCCTCACCAACCTGGCCTCCGCCCAATATCAGGCCGGCAACTTTGCCGCCGCCGACACGCTGGCCGATCGTGGCCTTGCCCGTGCGGCGGGGCAGGATACCGGCTGGGAGCAGTTCCTTTGGGGCGTGAAGGCGCAGACTGCGCTTGCTCGCGGCGATCTAGAGGCTGCACGACGCTTCATCGACCGGACATTTGAGGGCAGCGACCTCACCAAGACCACCGTCCAGCTCCGCGAGTTCCACGAAGCAGCCTACAAGCTGTTCGAGCGGCTGGGCGAGGATCGGTCCGCGCTTGCGCACCTGACGGCGTTTAAGCGGCTCGACGACGAGCAGCGCGAGGTCACCTCCTCGACTGTGTCGGCGCTGCTCGCCGCGCGTTTCGACTTCGCCAACCAGGAACTGAGCATCACCCGGCTCAAGGCTGGGCAGCTCCAACGCGACATCGCGCTCGAGCGGTCGCGCACCCGTCTGCGAACGATGACGCTCTATGGGCTGATCGCCGCGTTGATCGTTGCCGGCGCGATCCTGTTCGGCACGATCTTCGCCGCGCTCAAGCTGCGGCGGAGCCGCAACGAGGTTCGCGCGGCCAACGACAGCTTGAATGTCACCAACAGCGCGCTGGAGAAGGCGCTGAAGGCGAAGACCGAGTTCCTCGCAACGACGAGCCATGAGATACGCACCCCGCTCAACGGCATCCTCGGCATGACCCAGGTGTTGATGGCAGATTGCCAGCTCGACTGCGCGGTGCGCGAGAAGGTCGAGGTTCTCCACGGCGCCGGCGAGACGATGCGCGCGCTGGTCGATGACATCCTCGATGTCGCCAAGATGGAGACGGGCGAGTTGGTGATCGTCGAGCGTGAGGTCGATTTTGCCCGCGTGATGCGGGAAACGGTGCGGCTGTGGAGCGGCCAGGCCGAAGCCAAGCAACTGCTCCTCGCGTTCGATGTCGCCTCCAACGTCCCGCAGCGGATGCTCGCGGACGAGGAGCGGTTGCGCCAAATTCTCTTTAATCTGCTTTCGAATGCGATCAAGTTCACCCCCACAGGGAAGGTTGCTCTGCATGCCGCCGTTGAGTCGGATGGCACCGCCGAGACGCTGGTGTTGCGCTTCAGCGATACTGGAATCGGCATCGCCGCCGATCGCCACGAGGAAATCTTCGAGCCCTTCAAGCAGATCGAAGGCGGCACCGATCGCCGTTTTGGCGGCACCGGGCTCGGCCTGTCGATCTGCCGCAGCCTAACCAACGCGATGGGCGGCGCGATCTCGGTGGCTAGCGACCTCGGCGAGGGATCATGCTTCACCGTTCGCTTGCCGCTAAAGCGGCTGGCAGCGTCCGCTGGCGAAACCACCGCGTCGGCGACGTCTAGCCCGGCCAGCCTCGCCGATGCCGCGGTGCTAATGGTGGAAGCGAACCCACTCGCCCGTAGCATCTTACAGGCTGTGATCGCGCCGGCAGTGCGCCGCGTGCAGACCGTGCCGGACGGGGCGGCCGCGATTGACGCGCTCGACGGCGGTGCCGACGTGCTGCTAGTTGAGGCGGCAAGCGCCGTGATCGACGGCGGCCACCCCCTCGATGGCCTCAAGGCGCTGGTTCTCGCCGCCCGGGCGCGGGATTTACCTGTCGTAATCCTGCTCAAGCCGTCGGACGATCTTTCCGCCGAGGCAGTGCTCGCTATTGGTGCGGAGCACACCGTGATGAAGCCTGTCGCGGCACCGGCGGTGATCCAGGCGCTCAGCCGGCTGTGGGGTGGCGAGGCTGCGGATCAGGCCACGGCAGCCTGAACGGCCGCTTTTCCTTGTCTTAACCTTTACCAGCTAGGCTCTTTCGAAAGAACGAGGTTGGTGATGCAGGTGCTTTTCGTCGAAGATGATCCAATGAACCGGCGGGTCGTGCGCGACATGCTCAGCGTGGCGGGGGCCGATATGGCCGAGGCCGAAGATGCCGAGCGCGGGCTCGCGATGATCGACGCCGGATCCTATAATATCATCCTGATGGACCTGCGCATGCCGGGTATGGATGGCCTCACCGCGATCGGCCACATTCGGGCACGTACCGATGCCAAGGCTAGCCTGCCTGTCATCGTCGTTACCGCCGATACTGCGCTCGACCTACGAGCATCGTGCCTTGCGGGCGGCGCCAATGAGGTTCTCCAGAAGCCCGTCGCGATGAACGCGCTGTTCGATGCGATCGGCCGGATGATAGCGCAGGCCGATGGCGACCAGATGATTCTCAATTAGCCGGCGCACGTGCGCCCCTTCGTCTCGCCTTCAGTTTTCCAAAAGTGATTATGGGCTCGTAGCGCAATGATCCGACCGCCCGGCATCGACACTGACAATTCTAGGCCGACCGGTATCTCGGAGTCTGCGATCGGCAATGCAATCGTTGTCGTGGGGGCGGCGCTCACCGCGCTATTGGCGATTCGTTTCCAGGCGTTTGAGCGGTTCGCTAGCTTCTCGCGCGGCTTCGAGCATTTCCAAATTGACGAGGCTCTGGTGGCGCTGCCTGTGCTCGCCGCGGCAGTAGCGATCATTTTCATGCGGCGAAACCGAGGACTCCGCGCAAAGCTTCGATTGAGTGAGATCCGCGAAAGCGCTGCCTACATCGCGGCACGCGAGGATGCGCTGACCGGCCTCGCCAACCAGCGCGGCTTCACCGAGGCGCTCGAGTCAGCCTGTGACGGCGGGACGTCGTTCTGCCTATTCGTCATCGATCTCGATGGCTTCAAGGCGCTTAACGATCGCTGCGGCCATGCCGTCGGCGACAAGGCGCTCGGGTGGGTTGGCGAACGGCTGCGTTCTGCCACCGCACTCGTCGGTGCGCTTTGCGCTGGCCGGATCGGTGGCGACGAGTTCGGTGTTATCGTTTTTGGTAATCCGAATCCGGACGGTGTTGCGGCAAGTATCCTCGCAACCTTAGGCCACGGCTTTAAATGCGACGGCTGCAGCGCAGGCCTGAACGCTTCGATCGGTTACGCACGGGCCTCGGGACGGTCGGTGGCAGCGGGCGATTTGCTGCGGCAAGCCGACGCGGCGATGTATCGCGTCAAGCGCGCCGGCGGTGCCGGCTGGCGCGGTGCCGAGGAGTCTTCGGCGTCATACAGCGGGCACACGCCGGCTATCTCGCGCGCGCGGAATGCTTGACATCGTGTACGCCACGCTCGCGATCGTGGCGTGCGCTGAACTGGGTGCCATCGCTCTGATCCTGCGCGCAGTGCGATGGCGACGCGTCAATCGAGTACGCGAACCGTCCGGGCCGGCCCCATTCTTCACCGCCCTCCGCCCCTCCGAGCGTTCGCCTGCGGACGTGCCGCCGCTTGTCGTCGCCCTTTGCGAGTTCGCCCGCTTCGAGGCGATTCGCCGAAACGTCGGCTACTCGACCGCGAACGCAATCATCGCGCAGGCGGCCGCTCGGATCCGTCGCCTAATACCGGACGTCGAAATCGGCCGGACGCATCGCGCGTCGATCGAGTTCGCCTTCGCCGCCGACAGCCCCGGCGGCGCCACCAGGCTGCTTAATGCGGTTATCGCTGCGTTCGATCAGACAGTGTATGTCGAGGGGTGCGACTTCCGCTTGGTTCCGCGCATCGGCTTCGCCATAACCGGTGCGGCGCTCAATCACGACGAACTCATCGAGCGGGTAGAGACCGCGCTGCAGAATCGCGCGGGCGCGCATCTTCGCATCATCGACGCCACCGACGCACTCGGCGAGGAAGCTTCGGCGCGCCTCGGGCTGCTGCGTGACCTTCACTATGCGATCGAGAATGATGCACTTGAACTTCACTACCAGCCAAAGCTCCGCTGCCGCACCGGCGTGATCGACGCGGCCGAGGCGCTGCTGCGCTGGACGCACCCAAGCCTCGGTCCGGTCCGCCCGGACGAGTTCATCGCCATCGCCGAAGAGACTGGATTGATCGGGCGCCTCACCCGGTGGACGCTGGCACGTGCGGTCGAGGACCAGCGACGGCTGAGCGAAGCGGGGCACGCCCTAACCATCTACGTCAATATCTCCGGCCTGCTGCTTCCCGACCCGGACTTCGCCACCGAGGCGCTGCGACTCGTCGAGGGTGCTGCCGGCCGCATCGGCTTCGAAATCACTGAGACGGCCGTGATCGAACGGCCCGAGCAGGCGATCGGCAATTTGCATGCGTTTGCCGCGGCAGGGATCAAGCTGGCAATCGACGACTATGGATCCGGCCTCTCGTCGCTCGCCTATTTGAAGCAGCTTCCCGCTCACGAACTCAAGATCGACAAGCTGTTCATCTCGGGCCTCACCAGTAGCCATCGCGATCCGCTGCTGGTGCGATCGTCGATTGATCTCGCACATGCCCTCGAAATGGAGGTGACCGCCGAGGGGGTCGACAATCCGATGGCGCTATCACTGCTCAGGGTAATGGGCTGCGATCTGATCCAAGGCTTCCTGGTTGCAAGGCCGCTGGCGCTGGAGGCGCTACTCACCTTTCTCGACGCCAGCGACTATGCCGAACGGATCGCCGGGCAGACGATACCGCGCTTCGACGCCGCCACTTCCGCACGTTGAGTGGTGAAGCAGACTAGCTAACCAAAATTAAGCAATCTCTTTGGAAGATTGGTCACCTCACCCAGGTAAATCAGAATCACGGACGATGTTTGATCCGTGGGGGATTGTCGTGAAGAAGTCGAAACAGGCCCGTCGCGTCACGCTTGCCCTGCTGCTCACCAGCGCACTCGTCGGCATGGCCGGCACCGCGCAGGCAAAGCCGGTCAAGTCGATCCTCGCGGGCGTCAGCACCGCGCCGACCGAGATTGATCCGCTCTATCGCAACATCAATCCGTTCTACCGGAACATTGGTGCCTTCTGGGGCACGGTAAACCCCTTCTATCGCAACATTGGGGCGTTTTGGGGCGACATCGATCCGTTCTACCGCAACATCGGCGCGTTTTGGGGCGACCTAAATCCGCTCTATCGCAATATAGGCGCATTCAACGGCCAGATCGTGCCCGACTATCGTAACATCGGCGCCTTCTGGGACGAAGCCGGTGGCCTCTGGACGGGCATAGACTCCACCTGGGCCGCGGCAGGCACTTTCGCCGCGAACCCTACCGCCTATTCCTCCTTGGCCGCGCAGCTCAACGCGCTGAGCGCGAAATCCGAGACCTACTGGGGCGCGTCGGTCACTTCGCAGACTGGCAAGAGCTTCGCCGAGGGCTTCGCTAACCCGCTGTTCGCGAAATATGGCATCAATCCTAACGACCCCGCCTCGCTGGAAAAGCTGCCCGCCAACGAGCGATCGCACTTCTTTATGGATTGGTATGACGGGCTGATGGATTTCTCCGGCACCGATCACGCCGATCATTGGATGAAGACGGTCAATTGGACTCCGCTGCTCACCCAGACGCAGGGGGCCGGCAAGGGCGTGGTCATCGGCCTAGTCGACTTCCATGTCGCCGGCGACGCCGATCTCCAATCGAAGACGATCTACAACGGCGGGAACGCGACCTATTCGAACGGCCACGGCGCCGCAGTCGGTAGCCTGATCGCCGCCGCGCACGACGGAAAGGGTGTGATGGGCATCGCGCCCAACGCGACGATCGCGGCGTACAACCCGTTCGATGCGACCGGCACCGCTGATTGGCCCGATATCAAGGCCGGCATCAAGGCCGTGGGAAGCCGCGCAAGTGTGGTCAACCTCTCCCTCGGCGTTCCGGGCAGTGTCCTTGATGCCGGCTGGCGCGGCGTGTTCACCGATCCGGGCGTGAAGCCGCTTAACAGCTCGACCGTGTACGTGATTGCCGCCGGCAACGATGGCATCACTCAAACGCAAAACGTCGAGTTCAAGGACGCCTTCTCCACCGCTTTCATCGTCGTCGGCTCGGTTGATCCAACCGGCGCGATCTCCGACTTCTCGAATCGACCCGGCAAGGCTTGCCTGACCGACGGCGGGAAGTGCGGCGACGACACCAAGCTCAACGGGAGCGGGCTGCTGCGCAATCACTTCATCGTCGCGCCGGGCGAATTGATTCTTGTCTCCGATGACAAGGGCGGCACGACCCGGCTTTCCGGCACGTCTTTTGCCGCGCCGCTCGTTTCGGGAGCGATCGCGCTGCTCCACGATCGCTGGCCGTGGCTGAAGGCGCAGCCGATGGCCACCGCCGCGATCATCCTCAATTCCGCTAAGGATCTGGGTGCCCCCGGGACGGACGATGTCTACGGCGTTGGTCTGCTCGACGTCGAGGCAAGTCAGGCGCCGCTGAACTTCGCCACGCTGAAATACTATTTCGTTGACGGCACCACAACCAAGTCGGTCGACGTTAAGACCGTGCGGTCGACTGTAAATGGCACGACGACATCGACGGCCATAAACCTGTCCAGCGGCTATCTTACCGTGTTCGAGGATCTCGGCGGCGGCGTCAAGCGCGACTATCTGATCCCGCTGTCGAGCCGACTGGTCGGCACGCAGGTGAACGGCGAATATTTTCAGGGCTATGTCGCTAACCGCCTTGTCGACTGGGCTACCAGTGCACCCGCCGCCAAGCTGGGCTTCACCCAGGCGCCGCGTCTCGGCTTCATGGGCGCACCGGGGTATAGTTGGCAAGTGTCGATGAGCTCGCGGCTCGCGAACACTTATGCGGTGCGCAGCGGCGGTGCCCGGCCGAAGATCAATAGCGCGATGCAGTTCACTTCTCCGCAGGGCGGGCTGAGCCTGACGCTCGGAAATGGCGATGGCTCGATCGAGGTTGGTCGCCAGGCAGGGTTCGGTCTGCTGTCGGACTATGATCCGCGCTCCGGCGGCGTGAACCCGCTGCTCGGCTTCGCCAGCGGCGGGGCACATGCCAGCGCCCAGATAGCATTGGCACCCGACCTCAAGCTTTCACTCGGATTGACCGATCGGGTTGGCAGCCGCCGCGCGGATATGAATATGCTTGCACGCGGGCTCGACCACTCGCTGGCGACGGGACTACGCCCTTACCGTGCCGAGGCGCAGAGTATGAAATTCGACTATCGCGTCGACCGTCGCTTGGGCGTCTCGGCGGCCGTTACCCAGCTAGCCGAGCGGAACAGCCTTCTCGGCCTCCGCTCGATCGAAGCTGACGATTTTGGCAACGGTACCGCCACCCGCTCAATTACGCTTGCCGCGCATTATGCACTCGACCACGGCCTCTCATTCAGTGCCTCGGCGACCGGATCGCAAAGCCGCAGCCGCGATCAGGCGGCGTTGCGGATCGGTTCGGGCGGGTTAATTGGATCGGCGTTCCAGGTCGGGGTGGCGAAGACCAGCATACTTGCCGACCAGGATCGCCTCCGCCTCTCGGTTGCCCAGCCGCTGAAGATCGAGACCGGCTCGATCGACTTCAAGTCGGTCGCCGTGGTCGACCGCGAGACCGGCGAGATCGGTGTCGTGACGCAAAAAATCGGCTTGGCCGGCGCGCAGCGTCGCTTCGTCGCGGAGGCGATCTATGCGACGCCGATCTTTGCCGGTGCTGCGGAGATCAGTGCCTTTGGCCGCGGCGAGCTAACGGGGCATGAAGACGCCGAAGCTGACCTGCCGAGCTACATGCTCGGGGCGAGGGCCCGGCTCTCGTTCTAACCCGCGAGCCTGAAGCTTTCGCAAGCGGTCGGCGTGAGCAGCCCCCCCGGGTGGTACGGGTGTTAGTTAGTGCATTGTCGTCTCCGCCGCCATCGCCGGCTGGAGGTGGAGCGAAGCGGAACCGGAGGCCGGCAATGGCGGTGTCGCCGCTTCTGGTGCGGGCGGCCGGTAACCCAGGCTGCTGTGTGGCCGGACGGTGTTGTAGTGGCGCCACCATGCCTCGATCAGCACCTTGGCCTCGGCGAGGCTGTAGAAGATCTCGCCATTGAGCAACTCGTCGCGCAGCGAGCCGTTGAAGCTCCCGTTGTAGCCGTTCTCCCATGGCAAACCCGGCGCGATGTAGAGCGTCTTCACGCCGATCTGGCCGAGCCAGGTCTGGACGGCGGTGGCGCTGATCCCGCTGCCGTTGTCCGACCTGATGTGCGCCGGCGAACCCCGTTCGATAAACAGCTCGGCCAGAGCTGCCAGTACGTCTTCATGGCGGAGCTGGCGTGACACGACCAGCGCTAGGCACTCGCGGCTGGCCTCGTCGATGATTTCAGATCGGCGTCCAACCCGGGACCCTCCGATTAGCGACCAACTACTTGTGATAGAACGTAAACGTGTGGCGCCAGCGCAAAAGATCGGCGCGTCCGGCCCCCCCCCCGTCCCAGTGAGTTTCGTTCTTCTTGTTAAGCATTTAGCCGGATCCGACCGCGGAGCACCAGCCCCACCCATGCCGACGTTTACACGCTCACGGAAGAGGGGTCCGCTTACCCCCGTTCCAATCTCTTAATACGGCACAACCTGCTACCGGCTGCACAATGTCGCATAGCTAGCGGTACGCGCCCAAAAACAGGTCGCCGGAAGCTCGGCGCCGGAAGAGCGTTGCCCAGCGCTGCCGGCGATGCTCGGGCCGGTCATGCGCTAGGTGGCAACGCTGGCAGAGCGCGGCGAGATTTCGCTGATTATTGTTGCCGGGATCATGGTCGAGGTGCGCGCTGGCCAGCACCACCCGCGTGCGCGCCGGCGTCATATCGCCTGCAGCTCTACCATACGCAGCTGTTTGGGAAGGCGATCGGGCGAGGCGGGCCCACGCAACCGCCGACCACGATCATCACGCCAGCACCGGCGCTCCTCGTCATACCAGCGGCCGTCGCCAAGATGGCGAACCTTCACGCCATGCGGTCGGCCGCAATGCTCGCATCGTCCTTTGGCACGCTGGAACCGGACAAGGGCAGACAGCTCGCGCCAGTCGATCGGGTATAGCCAGCGATGCTCCGGGCGGATAGGCATAAGGCGATTCTGATTCAATAAGCCGTAGAACGAAAGAGGAAAGTTACTCTTAGCAGAGAGTTGTTGAAGGGGTAAGGATTATTCCTTACATACCCTTGCGTGGAGGACTGTTATGGCTACTATCGTGCAAGAGCGCAGCAGGATCACTGCCAAGGGGCAGACAACCGTGCCTAAGGCTGTGCGCCAGGCACTGGGGGTCAGCTATGGTGGTGAGATCGCCTTTGTCGTCGATGAGCACGGCGTTAGCGTTCGACGCGTCGAGACCGAGGAAGCCGATCCGGTGATCGGAGCATTTCTGGGCTTCCTGGAACAGGACATGCTGCGCAATCCGCAGCACGTCGTTGCCTTTCCGCCCAGCCTGGCCGACCACATGGCAGCGCTAACCGAGCATGTCCGGGTCGATCTGGACGAGGCAATCGACGGACCGGTTGCACTCTGATCCATGATCGTCGTCAACGATTGGACCATCTACGCGCACCCGCTGCTGCTCGATCAGCTTGAGAAGCTGATTGCGGCCGTCGAGAAGGCGAAAGCGAAGAGCCTGCAGGATTGGGCCCGGAGCGCCAACGCCAAGGTACTAGCCGCTGTGCGATCCTTGATGTTGGAGAGGGTCCCTAGCGACCCCGCCCGGCCCGAGTATCGACAGGGCGGCACGCTTGGCGCCGCTCGGAAGCACTGGTTTCGGGCGAAGTTTGGCAATGGGCGTTTTCGCCTGTTTTTCCGTTATGACAGCCGCTCCAAGATCATCATCTTCGCCTGGGTGAACGACGACACCACGCTGCGGACCTACGGCTCGAAGACCGACGCCTATGCCGTATTCAACGGGATGCTCGACAAGGGCAATCCTCCTGACGATTGGACAGCGCTGCTCAAGGCTGCGTCCGTCGATATGGCCCACAAGGATTCGCTTCAGCAGATGACGGACCTCGATCAAGAAGCCGGCATCTTCGACGATCACGCCCCCCTCAATCGTTCCTGAAGGCGGGATACTCGCCTAAGCTCCTCCTCGTCCCTGACGATGTTCGCGCAACACGCGCTGCACGGTCGAGCGCGACACGCGGAACAGGCTGGCAAGCTGGGACGGCGATCCTTGACCGGACTCCGCCTTGGTGATGATCTCGGCACGCTGCTGGCTGGTCAGGCTCGGTCTCCGGCCGGTAGCCGGCCGGCACTGCGGGCATGGGCTAACCCGTTCATGGTCCGCTCGCGGATCATGGCGCGCTCGAACTCGGCGAAGGCACCCAATGTCTGGGTCATCAACCGGCCTGCAGCCGTCGTCGTGCCCACGGCCTCGGTCAGCGACCGGAAGCCGGCACTAGCCGCGGTGATCGCCTCCAGCGTGAACAAAAGGTCGCGGGGGGATCGCGACAACCGGTCGAGCTTCCATACCACCAGCACATCGCCCGGCTGCAGGCTCTTGATCGCTTTCGTCAGTTCGGGACGATCGGCTTGGCCGCCCGAGGCCTCTTCCCGAAAAATGGGTTCGCACCCCGCGCTGGTGAGCGCGCCGAGCTGAGCAGCTAGGTCCTGATGATCGCCGCGGGACACCCGCGCATAGCCGATTTGCATCATGCCGTTCTGACACCTGTAAACCCTTAGAAAACCACAATCGGGTCTGCAGCGTCAGAACCGACCGGTTCGACGCCAACATAGATTTGCGCCATGTCTACGGCATATTCTCAACACGCTTATGAATCGTCAGTCTTCTTGGGGAATAAGGCCCAGTTGCCGTCGAAGCGCTGATCAAGGTTATGCTGAAGAGGCTTCCCGCCATCGTCATGACCATGCGGTTGTAGCGGGACACCTCGCTGCGGCGCGGCACTTGTACGGTCATCATCCAGCTGCGTGGCCCTTCGATCGCTGAGGACACTATCTCGTGCCGCTCAATAGGCCTTGCCTTGCCGCCATCCCAGCCTGTCAGCTCATAGGCATCACGAGACAAATCGACGTCGAAATCGACGTCGCCGCCAGCTTTATAAAACCGGCATTTGCTTGGCCCTGTCGGCTTTACCTCCCACACCCCATCCGAAAGATCAGGGCTCCAGACACCGTCCTTGCCCATGGAACTGTCGTCTTCGACCTGCCACTTCCCAGCCCATCCTTCGCAGACCGAGGAGAAGTCGCCAGCGAATGCGGGAGACGCCAGAACCAACGCAAGAAACGAAGCAGCCGCCCATCTGAGCATGATCGCCTCCATAGATCTTTCAGTAGATTTGCTGCGGAATTGATACTCTTAGAGTGGGAAAATAGCACCAAAGGGATAGGCCGTGATACCCGCACTACCAATTACCGGGACCAAGCAGGTCCGCATCAGTGATGCAGACAACGCGGCCCCTCGGCGCGTAGTGCGTCCCAGCTGGTCTTCCGCGCGACCATTATCATCGCCGCGCGCATATCGGGCCGGTCCATCATGGGCAGCGCGGCGGCGAGCTTCATCGCATCCCGGCGGATGATCGGCGCATAGTGTGCGACCTATAATAGAACGTAAACGTGTGGAGCCAACGTAAAAGATCGGCGCGTCCGGACCCCCCCCGTCCCAGTAAGTTTCGTTCTTCTTTGCAGGCATTTAGCCGGATCCAGGTGGGGTCTTACGTTGGACTCCGATCTACACGTCCGATGGGTGTTGAGGACGCCGGTCCAGCGGCTCAGTCGCATCCGATCGGCCGTTTCATCTCGACCCGCCAGAACCGTGTAGGTACGCCTTCAATTCCGAAATCATTGTCGTTGACGAGCAGGATGGTGCGCTCGTCAAGAAGTGTGAGCCCCTCCAGATCGGGGCTGATCTCCGGATGGTCGTCGGTCGAGAAAAGCAGGTGCTTGTCGAGGCAGGGGAAACCCGGCGCATCGCCGGCGCTCAGTTCCTCGATCGTCGGTCTGGTGGCGGGGTCGCTCCACTTCGGTGCGAGTGCGCGTTCCGGATCGAGCCTCGTCAGATAGAGCTTGGCCGTCGCCGAGATGCGCTCGAGCACGATTAGCGTGTTGGCGTCGAGCATCGCAACGTCGCACAGTTTCACATCGGCGCGGTCGACATCGCTGAGCGCGTTGTCGCGCAGGAAGCTCTTCGGCTTGTCGAGCGGGTATAGATGCTCGGTAAGCAGAGCGCCGGTCGTGGTGTCCAGCGTCCAGAGACGAACATGGCGCGCGTGATCGCCGGCATGTTCGTCGGGATGAGCCAGCGGGCTCTGGAAGGCGACGTGCAGACGCTGGCCGTCCATCGAGAGCGTCAGCCCCTCGAAGCCGCGATTGAGCCGCCGATACGCCGCCAGTTGCGGCAGCGCGCCGACGACCGGGTAGTTCGCGCCGGCGAACGACGCCTCGGTGCCGGCCGGAACCCAGCGGACGCGGACACTGCCGTCCGGATCGAGGCGCAGCAGCGATGGCCCATATTCTTCTCCGACCCAGAACCCGCCGTCGGGCGTACCGGTGAGGCCCTCGGTATCGGCACCGCCTGGATCGGGCGGCAGGACTTCCCCGTTCAGGTCGAGCGCGGGTTCGGCGGCACGCGCATCGGTGCCAGCGGGCGGCAATCCCGATAATGCTGTGCCGGCAACATCGCGCAAAGCAAGCGTGCGGATGGCGGTCACGTGACGATCGCCGACATGGAGTTCGACGATGGCTGGCCCGATGGAAGGATAGGGCATCAGTTTGGCCCCGCTCTTGCCGGTGTGGGCCGCGAGGTGATCGAGCCCGTAGCGTTCGATCGCGAGCGGCAGCTTCAGGTTCGGCCCGCGATCACCGACCGCCCAGACGATGCCGTCGGCGTCACCGGCACGACGGGTAAGGCCGGAACCGATCCCGCGCGTGACGCGCAGTTTCCCGCCCGGAAGGTCGAGGCAGGCGAGTTCCTCGTCGGAATAGGCCAGCTCAGTAACGCGCGCTTTGGACATGATGGCGGGATAGCATCCTTCTTGGCGCACATGACAGCGCCTGGTTATTTTCCCCGATCAATGGGATTGGGGTGATTGCCTGCTCCCACGATCCGCACCGCACCCGAGGCGGTGGTCTTCAGCCCTTCGACCTTGCCGATGATGCCTTCCAGCAGGGCAAGCCGTCCTACGCCCGAGCCGACCGTCCCGGCAAGATCGTCCTGTTTCGTCTGGTCCAAAGCTCGTTTCTTGGTGATCACGAAATCGATAACGGTTCAGACGGGATAAGGATCGGAACGTCTGGCGGCTGCCAAACAGATGTTCATGCTTTCCTGCGGAACAGGCGGCTGACGAGCGGTCGTTAGCGCCACAGCGGCAAACCGGTCGCATCGCAACCGGAAGGGTCACTCGATACGCATCAGTTGAGAGGGATAGGGCGCGGCAAGCGCTTTCAGATCATCCCAGGGGGCGGACAGCCACCGGTCATGATCCTCGTCGTGAAGGATCACCGGCATGGCCTTGGGGTGGATCGGCGCGACGACCCCGTTCGGCTCGGTGGTCAGGAAGCCGTAGGCATTGCCGCGTTCGGTCGGTCGCCAGATGCCGGCGAAGGCGAAGAGCGGCCGGCTGGGCACATCGAACCAGTGCAGCGGCTTCCTGCCATTGCCGCCCGCCTCCTGGCCGTATTCGGAGAAGGATGTCACCGGCACGAGGCAGCGTCGCGCCGGTGCCGTCAGCATCGAATGCCAGAAGGGCGAACTCAGGTTACGCACGTTGGTCACGTATTTCGTCAG
This sequence comes from Alterirhizorhabdus solaris, assembly GCF_007785815.1. Lineage (GTDB taxonomy): Bacteria > Pseudomonadota > Alphaproteobacteria > Sphingomonadales > Sphingomonadaceae > Alterirhizorhabdus > Alterirhizorhabdus solaris. The sequence goes on from NZ_VNIM01000005.1 coordinate 15,083, forward strand.
CCGGACATCAGGATCCCGCTTGCCCGGCACCTGGGTGGGCACGCCCCACTCCATCGGCTCGACCCGGCGAACGCTATCCTCCTCGATGATCACCAGCCCATATGCCGGCGTCTTCTTGCCCGTCGGGAAGATGTCGCCGACCGGGAAGGTCACGTCCGGCATGAACGGGAGCGCGACGCCGAAGGTCGCCGCGATCTCGGCCTGTTGCGCGGTCAGGCGATACCGGTTGCACATCGCCTGATCCTCTCGGCAAGCATCACAGCTTGTCCTTCAGCCCCTTGGCGGCGGTGAACGCCAGCTTCCTGGACGCCACGAACGTCATCGCTTCGCCGGTCGCCGGGTTACGGCCCTCGCGCTCCGGCCGGTCCTTGACCGTGAACTTGCCGAACCCTGGGATCGACACATCCTCGCCCTTGGCGGCTGCGTCGGCGATCTGGTCGAATACGGCGCTGACAGCCTTTTTGGCATCCGCCTCGCTGGTGCCGATGACGGCTGCGACGCTCTTGGCCAGTTCGCTGATGTTCATGATCGTCATGTCCTTTGAGAAAACCGGCGCGACCTTACTCGCGAACGCCAGCGAAGCAACGCTGCCGGATGCGGCGACGCTCGCCGGGCGTCTGGCCCTGGATCAGCGACGCCCCGCCATGCGCTCGCGCGTCAGGCGCGGATCCTCGTAGAGATCGCGAAGAGCCCTCAGCCGGAACAGGTTCCACCAGCGCTGCCAGCGATGCTCGGCCGCGGCGTGGATCATGTGGCAGCGTTGGCAGAGCGCGGAGAGGTTGGCGGGCAGGTTGTGCCCTGGATCATGGTCGAGATGAGCACAGGCCAGCACGACGTATGTGGTCCGCACCGAGGCGAACACGAGCCGCTCCCTGACCGCCACCCTCCGGCCCCGGTCGGACCGCCAATACCCCGCCTCGGCATCCCACCAGCGACCATCGCCAAGATGCACCACCCGGCGCAGATGTGGGCGGCTGCAGCGCTCGCAGCGCGCCCCGGCCCGAACGAAGCGGATCGTCGCGGACAATTCCTGCCAGTCGATCGGGTAGAGCCAGCGGTTCTCGGCACGGATCGGCATTGCATTTCTATGAGTCAGGGGACCGCTCATGGGAAGCGGAAATTCGCGGTCTGTTACCGCTTCGTATCGCGTGCGTTCCGTTCTGAAACGATGAACCGCGGCGATCGGATCTTGACCGATAGGATTTAGTAACGGAACATAAAGGGAACGAGTAGAGTCTGGAACCCGATGTCCGTCGCCCTTCAAACTTTGGCGCCCAGCATAGCGCATCTCCGGACGATCGCGATCCCGGTCACCGATTATCGCGTGCTGCCGTTCGGGATCGAGGCGCTTGATGGCCGGCTCGGGGCAGGAGGGCTGCGTGCCGGCGCGCTTCACGAGGCGACCGCTCGAAGCGACGCTCTGGTCGATGACGCGGCAACCACGCTGTTCCTGGCCGGAATTGCAGCGCGTGAGGCGGCAAGCACTGGCGGCCCTGTCCTATGGGCGAGCTGTCGGCCCGATATCTATGCGCCCGGATTGGCGCAGGCGGGCCTTGCCTCGGCCAACGTCATCCATGCGCACCCGCCCGACGATGCCGCCTTGCTCGCCGTGATCGAGGATGCCGTGCGCGATGGCACGCCGTCTGCCATTGTTGCCGAGGCCCACAAGGTGTCGATGGTGGCGACCCGTCGCCTGCAGCTGGTGGCAGCCGAGGCCGACATGCCGGTCCTGCTGCTGCGACGACGACGTCGTCGGGACCAGGATCCGTTTACCGAGCCTTCCGCTGCATGGACGCGCTGGCGGATCGGCACCGCGCCGTCCGGGCGACTGAATGTCGCGGGTGTAGGAAGACCCAGGTGGTCGGTCGAACTGGCGCGACAGCGTGGTGGTGAGGGCTTCTCCCTGATCGTGGAGGGTAGCGATGAGACGGGTCGTCTCGCTGTTCCTGCCGAACCTGGCCGTCGAGCGGCTGAGACGGTTGGAACGGCCCGCCACGCGGCCGCCTGAGCGGCCCGCCCTCCAACTGCCGGTCGACGACGATCCCGGTGCCTGCTCGGTCCCGCGCGGAGGAGGCTGGCGTCTTGGTGCGCGCTGGGCACGGCAGGGCATGCCGACACGCGACGAGGTTGAGGCGCAGGTCGCCGCGCTGCCGACACACGCTCAACCGCCGATGCGCGAGCTCGGTCGGCGATCGGAGGCGGCACAGCATCCCTACAAGGTGCCGCCGCCGTTGCAGGACAGAGTGGAAGCATCGCGCTTTCATATTAAAAGCACTTTGTTTGCCCCGCTGGCGTTGGTCGGGAAGGTCGGCCGCCGTGAGGAGGTCGTTGCTGCCTGTAGCGCTGCTGCCGCGCTCGGCATCCACGTCGGGATGGCCGCGACCCATGCACGCGCGATGGTGTCGGACCTGGACTTTCGCCCATCCGATCCGGCGGCCGACATTGCACTACTCGACCGACTGGCGCTGCTGGCGGTGCGTCGCTGGTCACCGATCGCCGCCATCACCCCCTCGGACGGGCTCTGGATCGATCTGGCCGGCTGCGACCATCTCCATGGCGGCGAGGAGCGCTTTTGCCGTCGCCTGCTTGCCTTCTTCCGCCGTGCCGGCTTCACCGCCCGCCTCGCTGTGGCCGACACGCCAGGTGCTGCCCACGCGCTCGCTCGATTCGGAGGAAGTGACCTCATCCGCGTCGACCCGCGAGGGACTGCGCAGGCGATTGCGCCGCTGCCGATCGCGGCGCTGCGGCTGACACCGTCTGCGCTGAGCGCCGCGCGCAAGTTCGGCTTCGAGCGCATCGCAGACCTGCTGCCGGTCGCGCGCGGGCCGCTGGCTCGCCGTCTCGGCCTGCCGGCGATCACCCGGCTCGATCAGGCGCTAGGCGCCGTGGCAGAACCGATCACCCCGCGCGAGGACCGGCAAGTGCCGATCGCCGAGCGCCGGCTCATGGAGCCGATCGGGACCGCCGAGGCGATCGAGCAGGTCATGGGCGACCTGCTGCGCGACCTGACCGATGTGCTGCGCGAACAGGGGCTAGGCGCACGATCGCTGCGGCTCACCGGCCTGCGGGTGGATGGCAGCGAGCAGGTCGTGGCGATCGGCACGTCGCGGCCGACGCGTGAGGTGCCGCACCTCTTGCGGTTGCTGAAGCTCCGCATCGAGCGGATCGATCCCGGCATGGGGCTGGAGCAGTTCTGGCTGGCGGCGCCGCACACCGAGCCGCTCGATGCCGTCGACCTCGGCGCGGTGCTTGCCGGCGAGACGCGGGCGCGCGACCCGGCCCGTCTGGTCGACGTCATCGCCGGTCGCATCGGTCCGCGCTCCGTCTTCCGGCTCGCCCCCGTCGAAAGCCATGTGCCGGAGCGGGCGGTCACCCGTTCCGATCCCATCGGCGTGCCGGGCAACTGGCCGAGCTGGCAGCGGCCGATCCGCCTGTTCGCGCGTCCCGAGCCGCTGTCGCGCGTCATGGCGCTGCTGCCCGACCAGCCACCCCGACGCTTCGAGTGGCGGGGCACCATCCACAAGGTCGTTGGTGGGGATGGGCCTGAGCGCATCCACGGCGAATGGTGGCGGCGGGACGCCGAGATCTGGGCTGTCCGCGACTATTACCGCGTCGAGGACGAGGAGGGCGGCCGTTTCTGGGTCTTCCGCCGCGGTGACGGCTTCGAGGACGACACCGGCGACATGTCCTGGTGGATGCACGGCGTGTTCGCATGACCCACTATGTCGAGCTGCAGGTGCTTACCCATTTCTCGCTGCTGCGCGGCGCATCGAGCCCGGAGGAGCTATTTTCCGCCGCAGCGCTGCTCGGCTACCCCGCGATCGGCGTCAGCGACATCGGCAACGTTGCCGGCGTCGTGCGCGCCTGGGAAGCGCAGAAGGTAACCGGCGTGCGCTCGATCGCCGGCACCCGCGTCGACCTGTCCTGCGGCCGACGCCTGCTCCTCTATCCAACCGACCGCCCCGCCTGGTCGCGGATCACGCGGCTTCTGACCGTCGGTAAGAAGCGGGCAGGGAAGGGCGGTTGCCTGCTCCACTGGGACGACCTTCAGCCCTGGTCCGAAGGTGTCATCGCCATCCTGCTGCCGCACGAAGCGGACGAGGAGAACATCGGTGCACTCGCTGACCTGAGGGCGATGTACGGGCGACGCGGCTACATGGCGCTGTTCCAGCGGCGGCGCCCAGGGGACGCGGTCCGCATCGATGCGCTGGCGCGGCAGGCGGGCGGTGCCGGCGTGCGCGCTGTCGTGACGGGCGACGTCCTCTACCATGCACCCGAGGCGCGGCTGCTGCAGGACGTGGTGACGGCCGTGCGCGAGAAATGCACCGTCGACGAGCTGGGCTACCGCCGTGAGGTCAACGCCGATCGCGCGCTTAAATCGTCCGACGAAATGGTGCGACGCTTCAACGCCTATCCGGATGCACTGCAAGCCAGCCTCGATATCGCCCGCCTCTGCACCTTCGATCTCGGGGAGCTGGCCTACCAGTACCCGCACGAGCGGCTGATCGACGGGCTGACCGCGCAGGAAGCCTTGCAGCAGCTTGCGTTGGAGGCGGTCGACCGGATGTTCGATGGCGAAGCGCCATCGGCCTACACCGACCAGATCGCCCACGAGCTGCGGTTGATCGGCGAACTTGGCTACGCGCCCTACTTCCTCACTGTCTATGCGATCGTGCGCGAGGCGCGCCGGCGGGGCATCCTCTGCCAAGGCCGCGGCTCGGCCGCCAACTCCTGCGTCTGCTTCGTGCTCGGCGTCACCTCGATCGACCCGATCAAGCACGAGTTGCTGTTCGAGCGCTTCGTCTCAGGCGAACGCCGCGAGCCGCCCGACATCGATGTCGACTTCGAGCATGAACGCCGCGAGGAGATCATCCAGTGGATCTATGAAACCTACGGCCGCGACCACTCAGCCCTCACCGCTGTCGTCCAGCGCTACCGCGCGCGAGGTGCCGTGCGTGACGTCGGCAAGGCGATGGGGCTGCCCGAGGACCTGACATCCTCGCTTGCCGGCCTGGTGTGGGGCTGGTCGGTCGAGGGCGTCGGCGAGAAGCAGGTGGACGAGCTCAACCTCGACATCGCCGATCGCCGGCTGCGCCTGACGCTCGATCTCGCCCGCAAGCTAATCGGCGTGCCGCGGCAAATGAGCCAGCACCCCGGCGGGTTCGTGCTGACCCACGACCGCCTCGACGACCTGGTGCCGATCGAGCCCGCCGCGATGGAGGACCGGCAGATCATCGAGTGGGATAAGGACGACATCGACGCACTCAAGTTCATGAAAGTCGACGTTCTCGGCCTCGGCATGCTCGGCGCCATGAACCGCGCCTTCAACATGCTCGAGGCGGACAAGGGGATCCGCGTCGGGCTGGCCGACCTTCAGGACGACGACCCCGACGTCTATGCCATGATCCAGAAGGCCGACACGCTCGGCACCTTCCAGATCGAGAGCCGGGCGCAGATGTCGATGCTGCCGCGGATGAAGCCGCGACGGTTCTACGATCTGGTCATCCAGGTCGCGATCGTGCGCCCCGGCCCGATCCAGGGCGACATGGTCCATCCTTACCTGCGTCGGCGTGAAGGGCTGGAGAAGCCGGAATATCCCCGCCCCGAGCTGCGCGCCGTGCTGGAGAAGACGCTCGGCGTCCCCCTGTTCCAAGAGCAGGCGATGAAGGTGGCGATCGTCGGAGCCGGCTTCACCGCGGCTGAGGCAGACCAGCTGCGCCGCGCCATGGCGACGTTCAAGTTCACCGGCGGCGTGTCGCACTTCAGCGAGAAGCTGATCGAGGGCATGGTCGAGCGGGGCTACCCGCGTGAGTTCGCCGAACGCACCTTCCGCCAGCTCGAGGGTTTTGGCTCCTACGGCTTCCCCGAGAGCCACGCCGCCAGCTTCGCCAAGATCTCCTACGCCTCCTCATGGATGAAGCATCATCATCCCGACGTGTTCTGCGCCGCGCTGATGAACGCGCAGCCGATGGGCTTCTATGCGCCGGCGCAGATCGTCCGCGACGCGCGCGACCACGGCGTCGAGGTGCGGCCGCCCTGCATCAACGCCAGTCGCTGGGACTGCACGCTGGAGCCGACCGGCGGGCGTTATCTCGCGGTGCGGCTCGGGTTGCGCCAGGTGCGTGGCCTCGCCAACGCCGACGGCGCCGCGATCGTCGCTGCGCGCAGCACCACGCCCTTCGAGTCCGTCGAGGATGTCTGGCGTCGCTCAGGCGTCCGTCGTGTCGCGACCGAAAAGCTGGCAGACGCCGATGCCTTCCACGCTTTCGGCGCCGATCGCCGGCAGGGACTGTGGAAGGTGCGCGGCCTGGGCGAAGCGCCGCTACCGCTGTTCGCCGCGGCCGACCGCTCGGCCGAGACGTTCAGCGCGGTGGGGCTAGAGCCTGTCGTCGCGCTGCGGCCGCTGACCGATGGCCGAGAGGTGGTCGAGGACTATCGCTCGTTGCAGCTTTCGTTGCGCGCGCACCCGCTGACCTTCCTGCGCGACGAACTCACCCGACGCGGCGTGACCAGATGCGCCGATCTCGGCCTCATCCGCGACGGCCGCCACGCCGAGGTCGCCGGCATCATCCTCGTCCGCCAGAAGCCCGGCTCCGCCAAGGGCGTGCTGTTTATCACCATCGAGGATGAAACGGGCGTCGCCAACGGCATACTCTGGCCCGACCGCTTCGAGGCGCAGCGGCGCACCGTCATGTCGGCCTCGATGGTCGGACTGAAGGGCCGGGTGCAGAAGGAAGGCGAGGTCATCCATGTCATCTGCGATCGCATCGTCGACCATGGCGAGCTGCTCCACCACATCGGCGACATGTCGTTTCCGCATCGCACCGGCCGAGGGGACGCAGGCCAGCACCCGGGTTCGCCTGATCGGGGCGACAAGGGATGGCAGCCGGAGGTGCGCAACCAATACTGGCCGCCCCACGCCGACGGCATGGATCCGGAGGAAGTCATGCGGTTCAAGTCGCATGATTTCCACTGATCCGTGGCGACGCTTCCGCGGCACCAGCGCGTCGTGATCGCACTCTCGGTCCACATCCTGCGCTCCGGCGTGTCGCGCTGCTCGGAGGCCCGCGTCGACGTCGCCGAGGTGCGCCTGGCGCTGCGGTGTCTGTTGCCGCACTGCCCCGAGCGCTGGCCTCTCGTTCTCTATTGGGATGCCGCCTCTCAGCCGAACGACATCGGTCGCGCCCAGGGGGTGACAGCTGCATTCAACGGGATCGTGCGCCAACTGCGCAAAGCCGGCCGTTATGAGGAAGTTACCCCATCGTGAACCCGTTGAAAGCCTGAATGCCAGCGACCGATCCACCCCCGTACAAATCCCTCGCCGAGTGGGCGGCCGACCGGGCCGACATGCTGATCGTCTGCACCTGTGGTCGGACGATCAACCTGCCGTCGGGAAACATCGTGGAGCGCTTTCGCGGCGAGGGATCGGTTTCCACCGCCGCCATCAGGCTGGTCTGCAAGGGATGCGGGCGGCGTGGCCACGCGACATTGACTCCCGTCCCGAAACTTCGGCGATAGATCCACCCGCCGGGGCGAGCGATCTTCCGTCGATCAGAAGAACCCTTCCTTACGACCTTCGCCGGTGTCATGGAGCTTATCACCGTTCACCGCCGAGCGACGAACCTCCAGCTCGACCCCGTCGCCGGCCTGCCGGATCTGGTAGTCCTGCACGCTCAAATTATTCCGTTTCGCGTAATCGCCGGCCGCCTTCTCGCTTCCGAAGGTGCCGCTCTTGTCGAAGTCGAAGCCACTCATTGTCTTTCCTTTCTCTGACATCCGGGACCGGGTTGGACCCGAGAACTGTTCGCCTAGAAGCTTAGAACGACCGCCTGACGGATCGGCGAGGCAGTGAACGTCGCCCGAGGGGGCTGCGGGCTCGGCCGGCGTGCCAGGAGCGGCACCGAGGATCCCATGCCCGACCAGCCAAGGGAGACAGCAACGGATGAATAGCTGTTCGGATGGACCCGATCCCTGCTGCCGTAACTCGCCAGTTGGACGACGTTATCGCCGAACGAACGCGCAATCGCCGTCACCACCTGAGCGGCCCCGGGATGATAGGGTGCCAGCCACGTCACGCGACCGGCGAGCACGCGCCGGCGCAAAGTAAGGAGGTTCTCGGCGAGCTTGGGGCTGGTCGCGTCGTTCGATCCGAGGGCAATCAGCGCGCGATAGACAGGTCGACCGCCATGCCACGTCTGCACCGTCTCGGAGGAGGGGGCACTCACCCGTGCATGAACCTCACAGCGCAGGCCTTGGGCGGCCAGAGCGTCAGCTGTTCCAACGCCAGTGCTGTCACCAAGGATGAGACATAGAGGCAGAATCATGCGTGCCCCGTCGCGAACAGAGCGATCGCGAGCGACATGACGAACAGCGACAGCCAGACGGCGATCTGGCCGTAGATGTGCATGACGAGCCCCACCCAGGAGTAGCGACGGCGTAGAAGAACACCGCTACCCACGGCCACGAAGAAGGCGATCAGGCTAGGGGTTGTAACTGACGGCGACCGCAGCAGCGCTGCCTCGACAAGCGGCATCAAGCCGATCGCCATCACCAAGAGCCAGGAGAACCCAAACAAAGCTGTTTGAGCTACGCCCATCGGCATGATCCCGGCCGAAGCCAGTCGAGAAGAGGTTGCCATTGGATCCGGCACGTGACATTCTCCTCGCGGAGGCGTTTGCCATGTCACAGCTTAACCTTTCGATTTATAATGCCACGAGAGACAATCCTGGCGGGCCGCTTGTCCTCATGGAGGACACCAGTGATGCTGGTATAATCCAGCCTATCCTTGATGACGACGGTCGCATGACCCTTGGCAGCGCGATAGGGCAGATCATCGCCTTTGTTATTCTGGGCGGAAGCTTCGCTTATTGCGCCTACATTCTGTAGTATCACTTCCTAAGCTCCGGATTTGTGAAAAACTCCTTGTTTGTGCCCCTGCCGACTTCAGCAGTCACGTCGCTCCCCGCAACGACGCTTCCCGCACGCATGGCTTGCTTGGTCTCCTGATCCGCGGCCAAGGTAGCAGTGCCGCCCTCAACACGCTGTACGACAGCCGATCCGTCCCCCGGCCCTGCGAGGGACGGGACGGCACTTAGCCCGTGTGGGTGATACTTGGCATTGACGTCGGCGGCCGTAGCCACCGGTACGGCCGGAATGGTTACAAGATCCGGCTCGTGCAAACGTGGCGCCACCTCGTCGAAGATGGCTTGCCGGCGCTCGGCCAGGAAAGTCGAAATCATCGTATCGCGAGTTCGCCGCTGCTGATCCGACAGCGCCGTTTCATACAAGCCAGGAGCATTGAGGCCCCGGTTTTCGGAGGCTTCCCGACTATACCATTGCGCGAGTTCCTGGCTTAGGTTTTCGCTCATTTGCATGCCGTGGCTTTCGGCAAAGCTGGCATCATTGGACAGCTGCTGAGCCCGTTCATGGAGCTGTCTTGCACGAAGTTCGTGCGAGTAGGCCTGCGACCTCGCATCCTCCTTGCTGACAGACGATGTCGTTGACGTCTGGTTTCGAGCGTACACGCCACCCTTGTCGTAGGTGCCGGTATTGACACTTGCACCCTCGCCGTTGCTCCTCTCGTTCCGCATGCCATCGGTCGCACTTGACCCGTCGTCCACGGATCGAGTTCTCTCCTCAGTATGCCCCAACCGCGAGGTCTGCTGGCCGGTCCACGTCCTGCTGCCCTCAATACGAGGTATCATCCGACCCATGTATTCACCTAGGCCAGGCAAACCAGCGCCACCGCCGGCCCCTGAGGCTTCCTTGCCTTGAGGCCCAGAAGCTGCGCCCAGCTTGCGTGAACCCGAACCGCCGACACCAGCTCTAATCGATCCGCTGACCGCATCGACCTTCTCAGCACCGCTCGCGTTCTGATCGGTTACACGATTGCTCTGGTTCACACTCGATCGATTGTCGATCCCGTCGAAGGTAGATCCCGACCTACGGTCGAATCGATCAAGAGACGTGCCGCTTTGGCTACCACTTCCAGTCTCGCTGCCACGGGTCATATCCGTCGACCGACCTGTCTGGCTTCGATCAGTATGCGTCGTCGTCAGGATGGAAGCTGCGGCCTGCTCTTCGCTCTTTGCCTCTCGCTCCAGCATGCTGGCCTGTTGGCGCATCTCGGAAACGTAGCCCGTCGACATCGTTGGCGTGACGCCCAGTCGGGACATGCCTGACGTGGTGTCGATCACGGCGAAGCCGTTGCCGTTGTTGGTAACGGTGGAGCCATTGTCCATCCGTTGCGTGAACCCTCCGGGGCCCGTCACCATGGTCGGCGCGTCTGACCACTGTCCGGTCTGGTACATGCTGCCGGTGGTGTTGGCGAAGCTGGTGTTGCCGTAGGAGTAGTTGCCGGTGGTCTGCTCCAGCGCGCCGGCCTCGGCTGCGTTCTGCGCCGGCGCCAGGATCGAGGTCGCCTGCCCCGAGATCCCCATCGCGCCGCGGGCGAGCCCGCCGGCGATGAACGGCACGCTCATCAGCATGAACCCCGCGATCGTCGCGGTCTCCGCGTTGACCGCCCCGATCCCGGCGAACGTCCCGAGCGACATGCCTCCGTCCGCCACGCCGTGCGCGGCCGACGTTGCCCGCGTCATGCAGATCATGTGGAGGATGACGTAGAGCGGCCCCCACGCAGCGAGGTAGAAGAACCCGGTCACGTAGCCTTTAAGCGCACCGACCCCGGTCTGCGGCAGCAGGAACAGCGGAAAGATGACCGGGAACATCGCGTAGAACACGACGGTCAGGACGATGTTGAGGATCGGCACCCACGACATCGCCTGCTGCGCGATCGAGTTGTAGGTGTTGCGCGCCTGGATGTCCGCCCGCGTCGTCGCGAACGTGTCGATCGAGGCGGCACCGACCCCGCCGGCCATGCCGTCGCGCGCCATCATGAAGGCGTTGATCGCAGTGTTCTGGCGCATGGTGGCGATGTAGTCCGAGCCGGAGCCGGTGAAGGCGGTGTTGGCGATCGGCACGTCCTGCCTGAGCTTGGCGGCCGCCTCCGCGTTCGACAGTTTGGGATAGGTCTCCTTGGCCCAGAACGGGGTGTTGGCCTCGATCATGCTTGCCCACTGCCCGCTTAGCATGTCGTAGGCGTTATGGCAGGTGACGATGTTGCTGGTCACGGTGCCCGGCGCCATCGGCGTGCCGGTGCGATCAAGCCACGGCTGCGCGCGCGCCTCCGACCCCGGCCCGAGGCTCGCCCACAGGTCCTTCGCCTGCGCCAGATCGGTCAGCGACTTGCGGTGGAGCAGGATGTCGCCGAACACGCAATTCTTGAAGTGCGCCTGCAAGTTGCTGGCGAACTCGGCGTCGCGAATCTGGAAATTGCGCGTCTGGTCGAACAGGCGCGCGCCGTAGATCATGCCGTTGGTCGAGTAGTTGAGCTGGCTCGGCATGGTGAAGACGGTCTCGGCCGTTCGCGTCAGCCAGTCGCCGACCTGGCTGGAGAAGCTCGCCGTTACGGCGAGCCCGAGCGGCACGTTGGCGACGGTGGCGGGGGCCAATGACGGGTTGATCCGGTCGGTGACCTTCACGTCGATCGTCGGCACCATCAGGCAGAGATAGATGAGGGTCGCGCCGATGAACCAGTTCATCCACGCCCGCACGTTCATCGTGAAGGCGACCACGAGCAGCGACCAGATCAGGCCGATGACCATGACGACCTTGATGAGCGACTTGAAGCCGCCCCCGCCGGTCCAGGCGGCGACCGCGTTGAAGGTGTTGACGATATACTCGCCGCCGCCAATCGTGAAGACCTCGACCATGACCGTCGTCCCGCCTTAGTTGAGACCTTGGGCGCTAAGCCCGCGCGAGAAATTGAGCGACGCGGCCATCCCCGGCGACATCGCGTTCTGGAGCGTGGACTCCAGCTGCACCGAGCGATTGATAAGCGCGATCGTCATGTTGAGCGTGTTCTTCAGCTTGACGTCGCGCTGCGCGTAGCGATTGCGCGCTTCGGAAAGCTGCGTCCGCCACGTCTGCGCCATGCCCTCGTCGGCCGGCTGGAAGTGGACCTCGGCCTGGTTGATCCGGTCGAGCATGTTCTCGATCATCGCCGAGAGCAGGTTGACCGAAACCATCTCGGCCATGGCGTCGACCTCGTCACCGGTGAAGGTTCCGTGGGCGAGCGCCTGGACGGTGAGGATCTTGTAGAGCGGCACCGTGGTCATGTTGAGCAGCTGCTGCTCGGCCGCGCTCAACGCGCCATCGGTGCGGATCTTGTCGTTCATCGACTCGATCATCGTCTTCACCTTCTGGCGAAGCCCATCCCTGGTCGCGATGTTGAGCTGCTGCTCGGACACGTTGAGGCACTTGTCGGCCTCGTCGCACGACAGGAATTTGACCGAATTGCCGGTCTGGGTGCCATCGAGGAGCGCGGTCACCACTGCGTCCTCGGCCGGACCGACGAACTGCACGCTGGCGCCGCCGGCTGCATCGGGGTTGGTGATGATCGTGCCGACCAGCGTCATCAAATATTCGGAGAAGCCCTTGTCGAAACCGCCGAACTTGTTGGACCGCTTGATCGCCTCCCAGGTGTAGTTGCGCGGCGCTCCCGGGATATGCTCGGCCATCTTGGGATCGCTATTACCGGCGAGCGTCGAGTCTTGCTGGCCCTCCGCGTTGCAGCCCTGCCGCGAGCGTGCCCAGTCGGAGAACTTGCCCTGCGCATTGCCGACCGCGGTGCAGATCGTCGAGCGCGCGCCCGCCATCTTCGGCCAGACCGAGCCGACCAGCCCTTGCGCCGCCTCGCACGAGGAGATGTTCATCTGGTTCATCTGCTGGGCGGCCTGCTGGAACTCGCCCATGACCTTGCCGATCTCGGGCGAGACGCTGTCGATCGCGAGCTTGAAGGCAAAGCCGAGCGCGTTGTTGGCGACCGCCTTCATCATCGCCACCATTTCCGACGCGTTGATGAACGAGAAGGAACCGGAGAACAGGTCGATGCCGCCGCAGCCGGCGCGCGCGCTCGGCAGCTGGAGGTTGAACGGCTGGACGCTCTTCTGCGGGAAACGCGACCAGACGTTGCCGCCGGTGTAGTAGCCGGCCGTCTGGCCCTGATAGGCGCTTGGCCCGGTGACGTTGGCGGCCCCGCCGGCGTCGTTGAAGAAGTTGTTCATCTGCCCGGCGACGTCGGCCCGTGCGATGCCGACCGGCACCATGCTGGCAGCACCGAGCGTCATCGCGACCGCGGCGGTCCGGCGCAGGAAAGCGCGGAAAGCAGAGGGGCGGGGAGAGGGGGCTTGAGCCATCAGTAGTCGCTCCCGACCTTGGTGTTGGTGAGCATGAAGATGCGGTCCATGATCTCGTCGGCCGACATCACCCCGAACCCGATCGGCACCGTCTTCCTGGTCGCGGTGTCGAACAGCACCAGCGCCGGCGTGGCGAGCGGCACGCCCATGCGTTTGCGCTGGCCGCTATCGACCACATAGTTGGGGAACTGGTGGCTAGGTCCTCCATCGGTCGAGACCGCCATCACTGTAATGCGGTGGCTGTCGGCAACCGAGCGCAGGATCGGCGAGAACACCTCGCAGGCGGCACAGCTCTGCGCGAAGAAGTAGAACATGCCGTAGCGCTGACCCAGCGCCGAGAGCACCCGGTCGCGATCGGCGGTGCGGTTGTCGGTCCATGCGCGCTTGGCAACGGTCGAGACTGGCCGCTGCAGCGTGTAGTCGATGTCCGGGTTCTGCCACAGCGCGCGCTGCCACGTATCCGAGAAGGTCGAGGCGCGATCCAGCTGTTCGCGCTGGAAGCGGACGTAGGCGATGACGTTCTCCTCGGTCGGTTCCAGGATCGCGCGGGCCTTCAACTCGTCGAGCTGCGCCGAGATGGCCTTCATCCGCTCGGCTGCACTCTGCGCCGGGGCTGGCGCGGCCTTCGGCCTGGCCACCTCCGCCTTGGGGCGTTCGCAGTAGAACCACTGCCCGAGCCGCCGCTCGCCGCAATAGAAGCTGTCGCCGCGATCGCCGCGATCGGAGGCGGACACCGACTGCGGATCCGCCGCGTCAGCCTGATCCATCGCGGCATCCGCCAGCGCGACCTGCTCCGGATCGAGCGTCTGCGCGGCGACCGGCGCTGCGATCGGCGCGACAGTCGCGACCAACATCAGCAGGCAAGCCGCCAGACGGCCGCGGCTCTCAATCCTCGCCATCGTCATCAACCCCTTCCTCGTAATCGCCATCGAGCTCGGTCTCGGCGAGCTTCAGCATCGCCATGGTCAGTGCGACGTCGATCATCCTGGTGCCCTGATCCATCATGCGGACAAGACCGCGCAGGTGGAGGCGGCCATGCCTGCGGCCGTTGGCCGTGGCGCGCATTCCGGTCTCACGGCGGACCAGCCAGCCCTTGTCGACCATGCGTGGAAAGGCCGCCTCGATCTCACGCGGATCGATCGCGCAGCCGAACCAGCGTGAAACCGTCGCTGCGACCTCGCCGGCCGACTGCCCGCGTCCGGCGCGGTGGATGCGCAGGAAGATCGCGAGATCGAGCACCGACATGTCGATCGGGCAGGGCGAACGCCCCCCGGCGCCGTCAGCATCATTTGCCCCCGTGAAGGTCATAATACCCCTGTATCTTGTGCTGGATATCGCCCAGCGTCCCCACCTCGTCGGGCAGTTTCGCGGCTTCGGTGAACTCGGCGTAGACCTCGGTGAAATCCATTTTCGACAGGTCGAGGCGCTGGAACTCCTCAATGGTGAAGCCCTTGCACTGCTCGGTCTTGGGCTTGCCCCAGGCCTTGCCGATCTGGGCACGGCCCTGGACCTGGAGGATGCGGGCAAGCTTGCTGCCGAAGCAGCAATAGGCATCCTTGGAGGTGACGCAGACGCCCAGCACCTTGTCGGAGCAGTAGCTGCCAACCTTGTAGCAGAGGCCCTTGTCGTCCTTCTCGTCGAGCTTCTTCTCGGCCGCGCTGCAGAGCGCCGGGGTCAGCAAGGGGACGCCCTTGCCCGAGCAGCAGTTGGCGGCGCCGAAAATCTTCTTGTGGCAGGTGTCGCGCTCGCCGGAGAAGACCGTCAGGTTGTTCGGATCGAACTGCTTGCCGGCATCCCCGATCGAGTGGAGCGCGACGACGGCATCCTTGAACTCGGTAGACGCCTCGCGCTCGATCGTCTCGCAGTTGCCGTTGAGGCAGTAGACGTCGCCGCCGCAGACATATTGCTTGTCGGCCGCGGGACCGGCGGGAAGGGGACATTTGTAGACCCGTTGGGAAACGCGACAGGCGCCCTCCTGCGGATCGTCCAGGCATTCGTCCCGCAAATAGCTGCAGAGGCCATTGCCATCGAGGTCGGCGCAGTCGCTGGTTTCCGAGGTGCGGTGGCAGCTGTAGGTACGCTGCCAGTCCCAGCAGGCGCGCGTCACTTCAACACCACTGACGGTGCGGGTCGAGGGCTCTGGGTCGACGCAGGTTTCGGCCGACAACTCGCAGGTCTGGTTGGCGGTCGCGGCGCTGCACATGCGCTCGTCACGATGCTCGCTGACTACTCCGCCGGTCACCTCGGTCTGGTACGCTCGGCGGACCGCGGGCGTATCGCACTCGTAGGTGATCGTGTCGCCCTCCTCGACGTCGGGCTCGATGCAAAAGCGTGATCTTCGCGCCCGGCAGATGTTGTACGTGACGGTCTGGCGAGAGCGTTCCCGGCAGACACCGCTCGCGACCGGTGCGTTGAAAGTGGGGAAGCACCGCCGCGATGTGTTATTGTTGCCCTGCGCGGTGGTCGTCGCCCAGTTCTCGCAGGTATAAAGGTACTTGGTGGTGCCGGGCGTCACATTGACGACGAGGGGTGTGCGGCAGACCGCCCCGCCTTCCTCGATCCTGGTGCCGCGGTTACAGGTTGCCTCGTAATAGCCGTTGCTGCCCGATGCCGGCGGTAGCGGGGTGCAGGAGCCGGACGTGCCGCCCATGCTCTCGCCTTCGAGATAGGTGTTCGGGTCGCCTACGATGGTGGTGCCCCGGCTTGTCGTCGACAGGATCTCGGCGTTGCTGAAGGTCGCACGACTATGGTCCCGGTCAGTCACCGAGCCGTAGGCGGCATCGGTGTTCGCCTGAGCGGTTCCGTCAACCACCAGGCGGTCAGGATCGTCGTAGTAGACGTTCTGTGGCAGGTCGGTGCCGGCATAGCCCGGCACCTCGGCGACCTTCGCGTCACTCGGCATCAGCGCCTCGTCGGCGCGCATCGCCTTTCCCATGTCCTTGCCCTGCTGGCGCGCCTCCTCGATCGTCGTCTGCGCGACGACGTCGCTGGCACCTGCGAGCGCCAGCGACAGCATGATCGAGGCGACCAGACGCTTCAACCGCCAGCCTTGGCCATGTTGCGCCGCGCCACGGCAGCGACGCCGGCGCCGGGTCCGCGTGCGTCGACGAAGGTGTCGAGGACGTAGCGCACCGACACGTTGCCGGTGATCCGGTCATAAGGCGGCACCACCGTCTTGCAGTGGAGCCCGGCGCACATGTCGAAGTCGGACGAGACCGCGACATACGTCGGCACTGCCTGGACGTCGAAGGCGCGGAACAGGCGCGGGTCGATGCCGACGTTGGAGAGCTGGTCCTTGTCGTTGACGACCTTGCCCAGCATCGCGCTGAACTGCTTCATCGAGTTATTCGGAAACCCGCGAAATACAACGATCCCGCCGGCTTTCGACGTCTCCGCAATCAGCTGACGAAGCGACGCCGGAGGCATCGATAGGCTGGCGAAGGCGATGAACTGCGGCGCATCGCCCTTCGTCCCCGCGACGTTGCCGCTCGCGCCCTTGATGATCTCGTCGAAGTCGAACGCGCCGTCACTGCCCGCCGGCAGATCCGCCTTGGCGAGCGCCACGATGTTGTCGGTGCCCTTGTCACGGACCGCGATCGCGTCCTCGCGAAACGCGTCGCCGCGAGTGCGGACCTGCTCGGCGAACGCCTGCGCGTCCGTCGCCATCTCGGCCGAACGGCGTTTAATCGCCTGTAGGTCGAGGCCGTCGACGGTCTGGGCAAGCGCCTGGATGCCGGCGACCCCGGCGAGGGCGGCGATGACGATGGTGGTGCGGCGCATGGTTCTGTCTCCTCAGAGCACGCAGCAGTTGCGCTTGCGCCAGACGAGGTAGCCCATGTCCTCGCCCTTGACGGGGAAGGCGCGGCCCGACGTCGGCGGCATGGTCGAGGCGCCGAGCGCGGAGCATGCGCCGGGACCGGCGACGGTCGGGATCGGGTTGACCATCTGGACGCGGTACTGCTGCTTCCTCAGCACCGGCATGAGGTACTTGTTGCACAGGCCCTTGGAGCCCATCGTGCCCCAGGCCAGACCCTCGCGGTGGATCTTGAAGGCGAAGCGGGCGAGCGCGAGGCGCGAGGCCTGGACGTGGCCGATCGAGGCGGCGACGTTGCCGTTGACCGGATACATCGGACCCTGGCAGCCGGCGCACCAGAACACCGGATCGAGCGACAGGCCGGCGGTCGAGGCGACGCAGTCGCCGGCGCACGCGGCCTGCGCGATCGGCGACGAGAACAGCACCGCTTCCGGGTTGATGAGCGCGGTCAGCGTGTCGTCCTGCCAGAGCGGATCGACCTCGGTCATGTAGGCGATGTCGAACGATGCCTGCTCGAAGCACAGGAAGTCGGTCAGGATCTCCATCCAGTAGAGCAGCGGATAGACGTACCAGTGGACGTGCCACTTGGACGAGTTCTGCGCCTTGCCGCCGATCGCGGATGGCCCCTCGAGGTGGCCCTGGCCGATGTCGAAGCCCGGCGCGATCTTCATGCCGCCGAGGTTCACGAAGCACCACGGCTTGGTCGAGACGTCGGCCAGACGCACCGGCTCCCAGAAGCCGGCGGCGATGCCGATCCGCGGCACGGGATTGCCGCACGCGCAGATCGGCGAGGACGGGTTGGCCGTGTCGGGCCGGGTCGACGGCCAGATCTTGAGCGCGCCGACCGAGAGCGGAAACAGGCACGACCAGCAGACGTCGGTGATCGGATTGACGAACTTGCCGCTGCAGGTCGATTGCGCCTGCGCGGCCGGGGTCATCAGCGCCGTCGACAGGACAGCGACCAGACCCAGCAGGAACAGGCGCAGCGACGTCATGGACGCTCCTCCACGACGCTTGCGCTGATGAACGCCTCGTCCGCCCGGTTCTTCCGGAAGCCGTAGAGCGCGGTATAGAGCGCGGTGGTCACCAACAGGGCGGCGACGGCGAACGACGCCGGCCGACCGAGCAGGGCGACGAGCGGCGCGATCGCCAGCACCGACACGGCGCAGGCGACGCACAGGATCTGCCACGTCCGCCGCATGACGCGCAGATCGTCGGTTTCGGGCGCCGCCATCGGCGTGCGCAGCAGGTCGAGCCAGAGCGGCATCAGCTGTTTCCCTTGAGGAGGATTTCGGAGAGCTTGAGGACGCGGCCGTCCTGGACCGCGATCGCCGGCGTGTGGCGGATACCGAGCTTGCCGGTGATCCGGCCTTCCTGATCGAAGTAGAAGCGGCGCTTGCGCGCCGTCATCTCCTCGATCGGCGAGCCGTTGACGAGGATGATCTTGGAATTGAGGTCATCGTAGCGCGCCGTCGCCCAAGCCATCTGCGCCTTGTCATCACCGTCGACGAAGACGAGGGCTTGCCGCACCGAGACGAAGTCGAGCGGGTTCACCGTGCGACCGGCTTGCGCGATGAGGTTGCCCTTCTGGTCGCGGACGTCACGCTCGATGACGATGGTCGGATCATAGGCCCAGGTCCGCGCTTCGGTTGCCGGCGTGATGCCGTCGACGGGCTTCGGCCGACGCACGCGCGCTTCCGCCCGCTTGGCGAAGTCGGCGTTCATCCGGTCGATGCCGCCCGACGCCTGCAGGCGCTGAAGCCGTTGCTCGATCGTCGCCAACAGGTCGGTCTCGATGATCGGGAACGCCTGGCCGACGACGCCGTGGTCGCTCGCCATCGTCGCCGAGGTCATCGACAGCGAGAGCAGCGCCACGATCGCGGCGGTCTCGAGCCCGCGCCTCACAGGATCGAGCTCCCGACCCCGACGATCTTCTTCGAGCAGGCGTAGCCGACCGCGGCATAGCGGCTGTCGAACCCGTCCGCGTGCGGCGAGCCGGCGAAGTAGCAGCCCTGCGGGATCACGCCGGTCGGCCCCGCCACCAGCGGCTCGCCGGTCTTCGTGAACGGCTTCATGCGCGCGACGAGCTTGCCGGCAACGATCACGTCAGACCCGCGATGAACGACGAGATCGCCGGGCATGCCATAGACGAGCTTGCCGAACATCTGATGCTGCGGCCCGAAGTGGCGGATCACCAGCGGGTCGGCCGGCGGCACGAAGAAGACATACTCCCCGCGCTTGGGCACTGCCGTCTTGTGGATCACGAACGCCCAGTTGGGCAGCGATTCCGAGGCGTTGATGAGCAGGCCGTGCGTGTCGCGCCAGTCGCTGATCGCGTTGTAGGAAGCGGCGCCGACGATGAACAGGCCGAGAGCCGCCCACAGGCGCTTGCGCGGGCGGAAGCCCTCCGTCGCCGCCGGCAGGGTCGCGGGCTTACTGGCCACCGGGACCTCCGAAGCTGGAGACGCTTGCGCCGGTCGCAGGATTGAAAGCCGGATTGACGGCCCCGGCCATCATGCTCGGATCGACCGGGACGGGCGCCGGCTGCGGCATGGCGAAGCCACCGGCAGGCGCCCCTTGTGCCAGCTGGGACGGAGCGGCCTGCATCGGCGCTGGTGCTTGCGCGCCGAGGACGGCGCCCATTTGCGCCGGCGTCGTGGGCTGCGGCACGCGCACCCCCGCGGCATAGATCGCCTTCATCACGTCGCCCGTGATGTCGGGGACGCTCTTCGACAGGACGGCCTCGCCGACCAGCACGACCTGACCCTTGGCGCCACGGCGCTGCAGCTCGGTGTCGAGCGAAGCCATGAACAGCTTCATCTGCGCCTCGACCTGCGCTGGCGGGGTCGAGCTGCGCGCCTGCGCCTGGACGTAGTTGCCGACGATCCGCGACAGGTCCGCCTTGACGATATGCTGCGGCGGGGCCGCGATCAGCGTCCGCGTCACCCACATGCCCCAGACGATCAGCGCCAGGACGGTCGCGCCGAGCAGGAGCTGCGCGGTCGTGTAGCCGGCGAACACCGTGGCGCTACGCTTGGTCCGGGCGGCCGTGACCAAGGCGGGGACCGCGGGCTCGGCGATCGGCGAGGGGGTCTGGTCGATCATGCGCCATGCTCCGGACGGGCCGGATCGCGCGGGAGGATCGCGTGCCGGCGGAAGAAGATGAGGGCGAGCGCCACGGCCATGTGGACGCCGCCGACGACGAGCTTGAACTGATCGATGCGGGCCGCGTCGGCCGCGACGTAGCGGGTCGACAGGTTGGCGAGCTGGTGCATCATCCCGTCGAGCGACAGGCCGCCGATCGCGAGGAAGAACAGCACGAAGATGCCCCACGTCATCAGCAGCGTCGTGGCGATGAAGTCGAACGCGTGGAGCATGAAGTAGAGGAGGAAGCCGTAATCGACCTTGCGGGGGGACCGGGCGGGATGCGGGCTGGTCGCCATGCCGCTCACTCCGCCGCGATCGCGAGCGGCGCGTCGACATCGCTCCACTTTTCGGGGTTCTCCGGATAGGCGACCCGCTCGATCGCCTCCTCCATCGTCAGTCCTTGGGCGAGCAGGTCATGGATCGCGGCGAAGGTGCGGGGCGACGACGAGAAGACCGTCGCCGAATAGGGATCGAGCACGAGGCGGCCGACCGCCAGCGTGTCCGGACCCTTTATCATCACGTCGGAATATTCGACGCCGTTGCGCTTCAAGGAGCGGAGCAGCGCGTCCGTGTGATCGTCCATCTCGAAGCGGTCGTGCTTCTTGAAGTCCGCGATCGTCTCGGCCTTCTGCTGGAGGATGACGAACCAGTCGCTATTCTCCAGCGCCGCCTTGGAGCCGTCCGACTTGTAATAGTCGTTGAGGCTCTGCGTGGCGGTGACCAGCGACGCGCCGTACTTGCGGCAGGTGCGGGCATAGGCCTCGATGAAGTCGGCCATCGAGCCGCCCTTCAGCATCTGCCACGCCTCGTCGAGCAGCAGCGCCTTGGGCACCGAGCGATCCTCGCGACGCATCGCCTGGCTCGCCATGAACATGATCGCGGTGAGCGCGACCGAGCGGAGCTCCTCGCGCGAGGACAGATCGGACAGCTCGAACACGGTAAGGTTTGCCTTGAGCTGGAAGGACACCTCGCCCTCGAAGAAGCGGCCATAGGTGCCGGTCCGCGAGAACGGGCGCATCGCGATGGCGAGGTCGATCGCGAGCGGATTGCCGGTCGCGTCGAGCGCCTCGATCACGTCGTTGACCGAACCCTGGCGGCCCTTGGCGGTCCATACCTCGTTGATCGCGCCGTCGATCAGGCCGCGCTCGGTGTCGTTGAGCTTGTCGATGTGCCGCGCCATCTGGTTGACGATGGATTTCAGCATCGCGAAGCAGTCCATGAGGTAGTCCTCATCGGTCTCCGCCAGCACCGGATCGATCATCGAGAAGGGGTTGATGCAGAAGCCCGAGGCCATGGTGAACTCGACGAAGGCCCCGCCCTGCAGCTTGGCGGAGTGCTCGAACGAGCGGCCGTCGTCGATCACGACGACCTTGGCGCCGGCGCCACACAGCGATGCGCACAGCTCCTGCAGCGCGACCGACTTGCCCGAACCCGACTTGCCGAACACCGCGACATTGTGGTTGCCCGCCGTGTTCTCGAACGGTGACCAGAAGAAGGGCTGGCCGCGGCGTCCGACCAGCATCAGGTGCGGGTTGGCGCCGCCGAGATACTCGCCCTGGAGCGGCATGAGGCTCGCGGCAGTGGTGGTGAGCACCGTCCGCATCCGCTTCATGTTCTTGAGGTCATAGGACAGGCCATTCGCCATCGTCATCGGCATGGCGGCGAGCAGGCCCTGGATCTGCAGGTAGCGATCGTCGAGCAGGTCCCAGCCGGCGGCCCGGTACACCGATTTCAGCACGCGCTCGTTGGCGTCGCCCTTGCCCTTCGGACTGAACGAGGTGACCGAGAAGAACGCCTGCACCAGCTTGCGTCCCTGGCGCAGCTCGTCCTTAACGAACTTCCACTCGGCCGACTGGTCCTTCAGCTGCGGCAGCATCCGCGCCGACTTGCTGTCCGCAAGGCTCGTGGTCCGTATGAACTTGCGCCCGGCGCGCTGCCCCTCGGCTTCCGCATCGGGGAAATCGAGGCAGAGGTTGGTCGACACCGGGCAGGGCATGCGCAGCTTGTCGGCGAAGATGTCGCCGATGAGCTTGGTCATGTCCCACGGCGCCCAGCGCTGCGGCAGGTTGCGCACCGAGAAGGAGCGCACGTCGAACGTGTCGGGGTAGATCTCGCCGATCTCGGGGGCGTTATCGATCGTCTTGCCGGTCGGCCGGAAGCGCTCGGTGCGCAGCAGGATGCGGTCCGGATCGATCTTCATCTCGAGGTCGTGACGCACCGCCTGGTCCGCGATCGGATCGAACGGGTTGTAGGTGATCGTATCGTCGCCCGGGGCCGTCGTCGGCGAGGTGATGTCGTCGATCCAGCTGATGAGCGTCTTGGGGTCCATCGGCCGCGACTGGACGCCGATCGACTCCAGCGCCGAGACCAGTCCCTCCATGACGGAGACGATCTCCTCGTTGGAAACCCGACTGTTCTCCGGGGTCGAGTAGGAGAGCGCGAGCCGGTGGTTGCGCAGGCAGAAGGGCGCGGCGTTCGACAGCGAGTTCCACACGCCGTCGAGCAGATACTCGGTGCGGTGCTTGGCCATGCGCTCATAGACGCCGGCGGCCGAGTAGCGCGGCAGATACCATTGCGAGAGCCGCTCGCTGATCCGCGGGCTCATCCAGCCATGGATCTGGAGCGCGCCGGGGGTGGGGATGCCTTCCGACAGGAACTGCGCGAGGATCTCGTGGCTCTGCTCGGTCGCGCCGATCATCGGCGCCGCCTCGAGCACGAAGCCACGCGTCGCGCTGTTGTAGAAGATGTGCGTCTTCGGATCGTAGCTGCGGTACGGCAACCAATGGACGAAGCGCGGGACCGCGGTGTCGGGACGCGGCGCCTCGGGTTTCGCCGCATCACCGAGCAGCGTCGACAGGAGACCCTTGAAGAAGCTCATTGGTCGACTCCCGGAAACGAGGATGCGCGCAGCACCGGCACGGTCGGCAGGACTGGCGTCGGGGTGGCGGAACGGGCCGCCTCACGCGCCTGGGGTTTGGCGCTCGCGATGCGATCACGCAGCGCCCGATCGTGCGCGACAGCATCGATCACGGCCTTGGCTCGCGGTGTCGCATAGCGCGGCACGATCGTCGCTGGGCCTGTCGGCGCCGCCGACGTCGACCGAACGGCAGGGCGGGCAGACGACGCGGACGGAACGGTAGGGGAGGCGGTGATCTGGGGGACGACGGCCGTGGTCGCGGTCGGCGCGGAAGGCGCCGATGCCGCGACGGGGCGCGCGGGGGCTTGTTTGCCCAAGCGGGCTGGCGTGGAGAGGCTCGCCGCCTGCCGACGCGGCCGCGCCGACAGGCGGCGCGCCACCTGGTCCTTGATGTCACCCACCGGATCCGCGCTCGCCGCCTTTGCGCGCGCAGCCGCAACAGCGGCCTCGCTCGGCATGTCGGGATCGACCGCGGCCACATCCGAGACCGGCGGATCGGCCCGCTCGACGGCCGAGAGCAGCGTGTCGCCGCCGGTCGCCGCCGCGACCTGCGCGGGGGGGGTCGCGACAGCCGAGGGGCCGAGCGCCTGCTGCCAGTCGCCTTGCTCCACGACGGCATGGACTGCCGTTTGCTCATGGAGCCGTCCCGCGGCGTCGATCTGGGCCGGGAAAACGATGCGCAGGACGCGCTCGTGGGTGCGGGCGGGTGCCGCTGCCGCGGTCTGGAAGCCCCGGCCGTCAGTACGCTGCGCAGGATAGGGACCGGCCGGCGTAATCATGCGGTCGCCGTCCTCGCCCGAGATCATCGCCAGCGCGCGATCGTCGATGGTCGAGCTCGGCGCGCAGATCCCGTCGGGCGCCGCGCAGGAGAAGCTCCCCTTGATGTTGCCGCCCATCGTGGTGCAGCCGGCAAGCGCTGTGGTGGCGACGAGGGCTGCTGCGAGGAGGCGACCGCGGGTCATGCCTTGCCTCCCGCGATCCAGGCGGCAAGCACGTCCTTCGGCCGGTAGCCCTCGATCACAGCGCCGTCCGAGCGGACGATAACCGGCGTGCCGCTAAGGCCATGCTGCCTTGCGAACCGCTCGTTGGCATCGAGGCCCGACGTGTCGCAGGCGCCCGAGTTCTTCAGCGGCTCACCGGCATAGGCCTGATGCAGCGCCTCCTCGCGATTCTTCGCGCAATAGACCTGGTTGGCGATGTCGCGGCTGCCCAGCACCGAGATCGGCCGCTCGATGACCCGCACGTTCATCGAGCGCAGCGCGTTCGACAGCGCCTTGCAGTAGCTGCAGCGGAAGTCGGAGAAGACGGTAACCGTCCGCCCCGCCGGGTTGCCCCAGACGATCGCGCCGGCCTTGGGCAGCGCATCCATCGAGAGGCGTTGTAGCGGCGCCGGCGCCGAGGTCTGGCGCACACCGGCACCGGCCTTCTGCGCGATCGGCGGCATCTCGTCGCGATCGGGTGCGGCGTTGGCCTTGGCCGCGCCACCCACCAGCATGTCGGGATTGATCTCAAGCAGCCGCGTCGCGGTCAGATCCTGCCGCGTCTGCATGTCGTACACGCGGCCGATGACGAGGTAGCGGCCCGAATGGTCGACGTAGAACAGGTTGCTGCCGGCGGTCACCTCGCAGAGGCCATTAACCTTGCCGCAGTTGACCTTGGTCAGCTGAGTCTTGGGCAGGCGCGCCTTGATGAGGCCGGCAACCTTGGCGTCGTCGATCGGCACCTGACTGGCGGCGACGGCGCCGGTGACGCCGCTCAGCAGGGCGAAGCCCGCGAGGAACGCCAGACGATCCCGGCGGCCGGTCAGCACGTTGCGGAGGCGATCAGTTACGGACATATGCACCCTCCAGGAAGACGACCTCGACATCGACGCCGGTCGGCATCTCGATGACGGGCTGGTACTGTTCGGCGCGCTCGATCAGATATTTGGAGACCATCTCGCCGCTTTCGGAAACGCCGTTCCCGATGCCGCCCTCCGCGATGTCGCTTAGGCCGAGACCTTGGCGCTTGCCGTTGACGATGACGTTGGGCGAGGTGAGCGCGAGATTGGAGTTCGCGGCGAACCCCTTGCCGATCCCGCCGACGAGGCCTGCGAGAAACGCCTGCGTGACCAAAGACCCCTCGCGGCTGACGACGCGGCCACGCACGCCGGTCTTGCCACCGAAGGCGATGAAGCCCTTGACCTCGGAGACCGCATAGCGGCCGCCGGGCTGCGGGCATGTCATCTTCTGCAGCTTGATGTAGACCTTCTCGCTCGACAGCTCGGCGCGCGCCGCGCCGTTGACGAGGCAGCCTTGGATCTTCGTCGTCAGCAGCTTGCCGTTCTGCATGACCGAGCGCGCCGGTCCGATGATGCGCAGCACCACCGGCAGCGGGTCGGTCTGGCTGTTGACGCCGGCCGCCGCGTCGACGCCGACGATGACCTTGGCGGTCGCGAAGCTGTTGGGCGGCAGGTAGTTGGGGCTGTCGGTGTAGACCGTGTTGCCCTTGGCGACCTTGGAGGCGGTGCCCGTGTCGGCCCCGCCGAACGACACCATCTTGACCTCGCTCAGCCGGGCGGGAGCCATCTCCGATCCCGGGGCGGCCATGCCCGGGCGCTGGTAGAGCGCCGCTCCGCCAGGGCCGTACATCGCGGCCGGGCCGGCGACCGGCGGCGGCGGCTCGCTGGCCCGTTCGTTGACCTGGCGGCGCAACTGCTCGTTCTCGGACTGGTAGGCCGACAGGACGCGCTGCCCATCCGACGACATCGACTGGTTCTGCGCCCGCAATGCCTCCATCTGCGCCGCGAGCTGGGCCACGCGGGCGTTGGTGCCGTCGACCGACTTCAGCTGGTTCTCGTTCGACTGGAACCGGTTTTCGCTGAGCGCCATCCACTCCTGCTCGGAGAGGTTACGGTTGACCATGTCCGCGGTCGACACCTTCACCGTCTCGGCCTTGTCGGGATCGACCACCTTGCCATTGTCATTGCCGCTGAACATCCAGAAGGACGACAGGAGCAGGCCGCCACCGCCGATGCCCGCGAGCAGCATGCGCTGCTTCTTGCGGGCGGCGGTGTTGCCGTCGAGTTCGGAGGCGACCGGCGAGACGCCGTCAGCTTCGGCGCTTTCCGGGCCGTCGAGCGGCTTGCGGCTGCGCGAGAACATGTCCTTGATGCCCATGGCGATCAGTTTCCGTTACGAGAGACGAGATAGGCGGTCGTGACCTTGCCAGGGGCGAGCTTGGCCTCCGCGATCGAGACCGCGAGCGCGGTCGGCGGGGCCACCGTCGCCTCGGTGAGGGTGGTGGGCTGGGTGCCCTTGTTCTCGATGCGCAGCACCCGGCCCGTCATCGTGTCGCCGCGATATTCGGCGATCATTTGGACCTTGAGGTCACCGACATAGACGGGCTTGAGCGAGCGCTGACGCATCTCGTAGCCCTCGACCGTCTTGTTGGCGTACATCGCCTGGACGAGCGCGACCGCGCCTTCCTCGGAAGACGCCTGCGCAACCTGAGCTGCGCCTTGCTCGGCAGCCTCCTTGGCGATCGCGGGGTTGGTGACGAACACCTGCACCGCCTCGTCGCCGGACACGCGGCACTGAAACTTGTAGACGTAGCCGCGCTTGCTGGTCGCGAAGAACGACAAAGCGGAGCGGGCGAAGCCATCAGGCACCGACAGGTAGATGTCGCCGCGCACCGGCTCGTTGACGACAGAGAAGTCGTCGGACGGGTTGCCGGTGTTGATCTTGGACACGCTGGCGAACTCGTCCTGGACGAGGCTGATGCGGGTGAGATCCCTGGCCGACGCGCTGCAGCTGACCTGTGCGCCGTCCGCGGCCATCAGCGTCTGGTCCGGCGCGGCGACCGCAGGGGTGGCGATGGCAAAGACGGCGATGCCGATTAGCGCGCCGCCGACCGCACGACTGGCAAGGCACGAGATGCGCGACGCGAGGGCCGTGCCGGCGGTCGCCGTTCCGATCGCGACCATCGTCGACATCATTCGCCGATCCTCCCCTTCTTGACGGGCTGGACCATGCCGAAGCCGATGAGCTTCAGGGACAGACCGGAATACTCCCAGTCGAACTGGAAGGTGCGGCGCTCGCTGGTGACGACCTTTTGGCCGACCACCGTGTTGAGCGTGCCGCTGACGGACGAGCGCAGGTTCTTCGGGTCGATCTCCATCGACTGGATGTTGAAGAACTGCGAGATGCTCGACCCGCGCTGCTCGTTGACGATGCGCAGCAGGTCGGCCTTGATGCGGCCCTCCGCCTTGGGCGAGACGATCTGGAGGACCGAATCCATCCAGTATTCGAGCGTGCCCGGCGAGCGAGTGAGGGTGAGGATCGCGGCGTCGCGCGTGACGAGCTCGAGATACTCGCGCGAGACGCCGGCGCTGGAGATGGTCAGCGGCGAGCGGATCACCGGCTGCAGGACGATCTCGCGGTTGCGGGTGGCCGAAATGAGCAGCAGCAGCGCGACCGCGCCGCCAAGCACGAGCGCGGCGATGCCGAGCAGATTACGCTGGCGTAGGACGCGCTGGCCCTGCGTATGCTGGTACGAATAATCCATGTCAGCCTACCATCAAGCGGAGGTAGGAAGGCGGCGTGGCGCGCAGCGACGGAAAGCCGCCCGGCAGATGCCAGTAGGCCAGATGGATCAGCCACGATGTCGCCCGCCCAGCCTTGGCTTTTCTCAGCGCCCACCAGCCCAGGATCGCAAAGCCGATCCCGAAGACGATGTGCTGGGACAGGATCCCCCAGGTGAAGGGGATGACCATCGCGAGAAACTCATCCAGCGTCCAGAACCCGATCAGCTCAGGGTCATCCATATGAGAGGGGATCACATACTTGTCGGCTGACATCACGCCACCTTCCAGGACGATGCCGGCAGCACTGCTATGCTGCCGGCATCCGCAGGTCAGATCGTCGCGGTGACGGTCGAGGTGACGATGGGAATGCCGGTGCCGGCGCCGACGCCGACGCCGACCGGGATCGCCACCTGGCCGAGGCTGAAGCGGCCCGAGGCGAGACCAACCACGCCGCCGGCGAGCGACAGCACGGTGATGATCTTGCCGCCCGAGCCTTCCAGGAAGTCTGTGAACTTCAGCAGCGCGGTATCGAACGTACCATCGGCGCCGGCGAACGCCGGGTGCGCCAGCAGCACGGCAGTCGCGGCGACGGCGACGGCGGCGAGCGCCGACGTCTCGGCACCACGGCCCATCTTAAGGTACTTCGTCATGTTGGAGGTCTCCTTCGATCGAGCGCATTTCAGCGCGCCCGGAGAAGGGGTGGCGGCCAAGATTCTAAGGCGCAATCGCGGACGCTGGGAACTTTTCGACGAAAGGGGATTTTCGCGGATTATTCACCGAATCATCGGTATCTAACGCTTGGGATGGCCGTCCTAACGGTCGCGTGACCGCCGTCACGGTCAGCTGGCCGCGCTCACGGTCAATCCGGCCGCCGCTGCGGCCGGGCGGCCGTATCGGCGGTCAGGCTTCCGCCCACTATCAGATCCGAGTCGGGGCGGGTATGCGGCCTCGGCCACTCTGTTCCGGGTGTGCTCTGAATGAGGTACAACGTTCACACGAGTTGGTCGCCTCAGACGGTGATCTCGGTCTTGAAAGAAGAAGGCTGTCATGGCTGACGCTAAGCGCGCATGCGATTTCCGGGTCTCCGAGTACTTGTTTAAGCTCTCGGCAGAGGGTGTTCGAGTATTCTCAAACAGCGTCTATCGTCACGCTTCCTTAGGAGAGGTAATAAATGTCCGAGCAGACAGAGCCGGCAAGCTCGCCGAAAGTTATGAGACAGAAGATCTGGAGGCTCACCTGCGAATCATTCCCGCAGATGGAGATATAGAGCTAAGCATTGAGATTCTGGAGACTAGCGCCGACTTTATAGACGCCGCTATCCCCTCCTTGGAGCAGGCACTTGGAAAGAGTGTCAGATTCATTGAGGTGATGTCGCTTATGCTGTTCGACTTCATCGCAGAGCGCAATACCACCGAGGTCTTGACGAAGCTTGGCATGAGCATTCAGGAAGCTAGCGAATACCGCATTGCCCTCAAACGTCGAGACTCCAATGTAATACCATTCAGGTGATACGGTAGTGTAACGACTTTAGCTGACAAAATGGCGGTACAATCACTTGATTCAGCGAGATAGCCCGCGTTAACCAATGGGTACGTTGTTAGGGGGTTCCAATGAACTTGTCAGAGGCCCAGTCGCAACACGACGCGACCGACCAAAGCCGGTCGTCCGGGCGGGTGGATTTCATTCTGGCAAGAATGAGCGTGCGTAATCTCAGTCGCCGGCAGGTGGCGTCGATCACGGGCATTGGACGCACTCGGCTTCAGACGATCCTCCACGCAGAGGTCGATAAGCGCACTCCGATGCGGATGGATGAATTCCATATGATTCTAGAGAAGCTGGGGATCGGGCAGCTGGAAGTGGCGATCGCTGCCGACGTGATCGATAATCAACCAGATGTAACCGTGGAGACCGTTTCCAGCGTTGTTTCGATGCTGGCAGAGCTGATGCGTGGGCTTCCCAGAGAGCTTATCGGGATGGTCTATCACATCGATGGCCTGGAGCATTCCGATGTGCGGCCAGAACACGGTGGCCGTATGCGGGAACTCGTCGTTAGATCACTAGCCTCTCACTATCGCAATCTTGCAGATCGCCGCGACATGCGAATCAATAATCCCGATCTATAGTAATAGGCCACATTTGAAGGATGCCGCCTATCATTTATCGAATACCTCGCCTAAGGCCAAATTCTCAACAGCCCAAACTTTGCTTCATAGCGCTAGGATTATGGATTGCCAAAGCGTCACATAACGAAAGCACTCGTTGTGGTTATTATAGGCCAAGGGGCCACGGGTGCCACGACGCAGTTTTCCGTGTGAAAGCACGAGGATGCACGCCCATTCATCTCGCTGACGCGCAGGCATCCATCAGACGTATGAAAAGCTCGTGCTTTGACACGGAAAACTGTCATTCAGCTCGCTGTGAGGTGCTTTCTGGGTTTATGGGACGTCATAGACGCGCGCTTTAATTTATCGAGGCCGAAGTGACGATGCTGTTGAAGCAACCTGACCTCTTTCAGCTGGACAGCCCGCTTTTTGCAGACCTGCAGGGGGAGCGGACCGTCGCCGAGTTTCCGTTCTTCGCTCTGTCAAAGCGGATGAACATGACGTCAATGATTTTCGAGAGTGCAGGCGCGCGTATTGAGATCAATCCTAGTTCAACTGGCGTAGCCACTATCTATGACAAAGAGATCCTTCTCTACATTGCCAGTCTGATGGTTGAGCGAATGGAGAAGGGGGAACGTGTAGATCGTGTGGTTAGCTTTACTGCCAACGATCTTTTTCGCGTAACCAGCACAAACTCATCTGCTCGATCCTATGCTTCGCTCAAGGCATCGTTGGCACGGCTACAGGGCACGCAAATAATCACCAATATTGAGACAGGTGGTGAAGGATCAGACAGCGCGTTCTCCTGGCTTCTCAAAGCAGACATAAAATATGTGAAGACGCCGGACGGTGCTCGTCGGATTAAGCGGATTGAGGTTATGGTTTGTGACTGGCTGTATCGTGCGATCCTAGTGGATCGCCGAATAGCAGCATATCACCATGACTTCTTTAGGCTGGGCCCTATCGAACGCAGACTATATGAGCTTGCAAAGTTTAATTGTATCGATGGTGTTGGCTTCGAGGTGGAGCTTGAAGGATTGGCGAATCGGGTAGGGTGTGCCAGCGATCGACGAGGTCTTGAGTACTTCAAAAAGCAACTTCGCGAATTTGCAGAAAAGCAGCCGCTACCGGAGTACCAATTGCACCTTACTGACCAAAAGCAAGTATCATCTCAAGGTGGGCGACCACGTATCAAGACAATCGTTCATCTATCCACCAAGGCATCACTACGCCCGG
Organism: Alterirhizorhabdus solaris; assembly: GCF_007785815.1. Classification (GTDB taxonomy): domain Bacteria; phylum Pseudomonadota; class Alphaproteobacteria; order Sphingomonadales; family Sphingomonadaceae; genus Alterirhizorhabdus; species Alterirhizorhabdus solaris. Next base: position 46,119 of record NZ_VNIM01000005.1, read on the forward strand.
CTATTGAGGGTGGATCCTTACCTTAGCGCCCGCTGCTGAGGTTACGATATGTCTCCTGCTATCCAATCGATGCGATCATAGATTCATGGTTCCCGTGTCAAAGCAAGAGTGGATTGATACCGGGGTTTTCCGCGTCAAAGCACGAGACATGGTCGGGCACTCTCGCGTTTTCCGCGTCAAAGCACGAACCTTGAGGGGGTTTTCCCGGTGATCCCACGAGTCTCAGCACTTTGGCATCATGGGCTCGTAGGGCATCAGGTGTCGATCGACCGCCTAAGCTTGCGGCGGCGTATACTTTCAGGCCGTCAACGTGGTCGGCTGGAGTAACAGGAGTACCTTGGCTGTGACCGAATAAAGAGAAGCCCGGCACGAAGGCCGGGCATCCCCAAATCAGTGATCGACTCTCGATCGGCAATGTCAGCGTCGCCAAACGCCAACGGTCTCTCGCAAGACCCGACATAGCCGCTCCCGATCCCGGAATCAAGGATGCGCGTTTCGCGCCACAGCATCGCTTTGCCTGGTCCAGCCTCCATCGGGGAGGTCGGAAAGTGGACACGCATATCTGGACGACGTCGGGCGAGAATGCTCGTCGAGGAGCTGGCGTAGCGGCGCAGCGCATGCCCGGTCGCGGTCTGAGAAAGCACGGCAGGGAGGCCGCCGCCGCGAACACGCTCACGGAGGCTTTCCGCGGGCTCGATGCCGGCGTCACCAGGAGCATGGCGCTCGGTGCGTTGAAGCGTGCCCGACCGTACATGGGCATCCCACCAAGGATCGTGGCGCTTATGGACACGCTCTTCAAATACTCGCGCGACGCCGACTGGCGGGGCGGGCGAATCCCGACGGTGTGGCCCTCCAACGAGGCGCTCGCGCGCGAACTGGAGGTTAGCGTCAGGCAGGTTCAGAACCTGCTCAGGCAGGCGGAGGCTCTTGGACTACTAAGCTTCCGGGATAGCCCCAACGGCAAGAGAGGCGGCTGCCGTAACGCCCAGGGTGATATCATCTGGGCATACGGCATCATCCTCGCCCCGATGGGCACGCGCTATCAGGAGTTTAGCGACCACGCGCACATCGGCGCCGAGGAGGACGGGCACCTCAAGCGGCTGAAACGACGTTTGGAGGCCGTCCGCCGGAAGCTCCGAATGCTAACCCAGGCGGCCATGGACAATGGCTTCGGCGAGCGCGAGGCCTGGAGCGCCATGGATGTCGTCTTGATGGCGACCAACCAGATGCGAAACAACCGGGATATCGCGCTCTATACGGCTTGCGTGCAGCAGCAGGAAGCCTGCGCATCCGCGCTGGAAGCGACCCTGAACGATGGCTTTGCGGCTCTCGATCGATCTCGGGAAGGTCCTGAAACTTCATGCTGGCATGAACCTGACTTCACTCACTCTACAACTACAAACCAGCTTCACACTGCTAAAGCAGTTACCTGTAGGGGCTTGGCAGTAAGGCGTAGTGGCGCTGAGGACGTCGCTCAGCCGATAGCCACGGTTGAGGAGGAGATGGCCGCGCATGGCGTCGGTCTCGGGTTCATCAGCGAACTAGCCTACGAACTTCATCCGACTTTGCGTCTGTCCGATGAGGATTGCAGTTGGGGTGAGGTCGTCTCCGTCGCCGAACGTCTCTCTCACCAGGCCGGCATAAGCGGCCACGCCTTCCACGAGGCAGTGCGTGTCATGGGTCAGCGCGGTGCCGCTGCCTCGGTTATCGTCACTCTGCAGAAGTACCGGCGCGGCGACGTGCATCGTCCCGGCGCCTATCTGCGCGGCATGTCGAGAAAGGCCACTTCAGGCACGCTGAAGCTTGGTCCGACCCTCCATGGCCTGCGTGACGCCAATCGCTCCCAGGCGATGAAATGTCTCGCGGATACAGGCACTATACCGATCGGTGCGATGCTTCCCGGCCTGCTGCGAAAAGCGAAACAGGGATGACGACACCGTCAAAAGGCGGCGAGTTCTACCTGTCGGCCGACCCGGACCGTCTGTCTGAAGGGATCGGCTTGCGGCGCGCCCAGCCTGCCAAGACGCGTCCAATTCGCCAGGATGTTCGTGACGTAAGCCTGCGTTTCCGCGATCCGTGGCATCATGCCCGCACGGACCCGGCCGGGTCCGGCGTTGTACGCCGCCAGTGCGAGATGGACCTGTCCGAACTTGTCGAGCTGCTGGCGCAGATAGCGGGCGCCACCGCGCATGTTCTGCACAGGGTCGTAGCGATCGACGCCCAGCGAGGCGGCCGTCGCCGGCATGAGCTGCGCCAGACCGAACGCACTCGCGGAGGAGATCGCGACCGGATTGTAGCCGCTCTCGCGGATTATCATCGCGTCGAACAGCCCGGTCGGGATGCCATGTTCGCACGCGATGGCGCTCATCATTCCGTAGTAGGCCGCACGTCGAGCTTCCGCTGTATGTCCAAGGAAGCCGGCCGGACGATAGGCGAGCGGCGCACATCCGGGTGTGTAGCTGACCGCAGGGGGGGATGCGTAGCCGCCGCGCATCCAGCCCGGGACCGCGATCGACGACGTGGCCGCGATCGGGATGACGGCGCGAGCGCCACCGGTGTCCGCTATCCCGCTGTCCTCAGATCGCGCTGCGGCCGCCAATTCGCCCTTCATCCGATATTCCACGTAGCGGCGGCTCAGATCATGGACGCGGAAAGCGTTGGAGAGCGGAGGAGAGGTTGGCGCCGGTATTGCGGAGGATGAGGAAAGGTCGGGTGCTTCGCTCAGCACGGCAGGGTGCATCGAGATCAGTTCAATCTGGCGCGTGACCTGCCTGAGCTTCGCAGACGCCACCGACGGCAGCGATCCGGCTGCACAAAGAACGATTATGACCATTATCGAGACGCGCATTCGGACCACCGATTTGCTGCTTTCGAGAAGTGGAGATCAGATAACTTCATGTTGTCAACCCATCCGGGAACGGCCAAAACCACTTGGAAAGGGCCTGTTCGAGGGGTTCTGAAGCATGTGGCTGATCCACCGAGAGACCGACGGACATAGCGGCGACCGCATTCCACTACCCGCCCCCTTACGCGAGGCGCTGGTCCGCTGGTACGTCGGAGAGGGCTCGCGACAGGACGAGAAGGCCGGGATCACGCTGGTCCAGAACGCGCGTATCGGGCACCGCTGGATCGCATGCGGCTGTCTCGGCCGCGATGCGCTGCCGCCGATCCTGACCCCGGCGTTCCTGTCGGAGGCCGACACCTACTATCTCCGCCGATTGACGAGCACCAAGCGACCCGAGCACCGCCCTGACTGCCCATTCTTCCGCGACCAGGTGACCAACCGGATCACCGAGGCGCGGTCGCCGACCACGCCGGCGGATCCGCCCTCGGGCTTCTTCGAGGTGTTGCGTCCAGCACCGGAGCGCCTGGCGCAGCGCCCGGAGGAGGACAGCAACGACGACCGCACCCGCCACGCCTCGACCCCGCGCCTTGCCCGGCTGCTCTGGCGGTTGATGGACAGTGCCGGCGTCAACACCGTCGCGCCGCTCAATTACGGAGAGGAGTGGTCGATCCGCGAAGGCTTCGCCGCGATCGGGCGCGCCGTCGGAAAGATCGAGATGGCGCCGGGCATCGAGCTGGCCCGCGCTTTCTGGACCCACGCCCGTCCGCTGCAGGCAGGCGTCGTCTATGGCACGCTGCGCAAGCTCGCGCCGCGCTGGCCACGAGCGCATGCGCCGCAAGGCTTCGTCCTGCTCTATGCTCCGTCGTTCCAGGGCCATGAGATCCATGTCCCCGATGGCGAGCCAGTGACGATCGCCAACCGCGTGCAGTCGCCCTCAGTTCGCGGCAACCGCATCAGCGGTCCCTTCCTGATCCTCGTCGTCGCCGGCAAGTATCCCGAGGCGCGAGGCTATGCGCCGCTGCGCGCCTACGCCCAGCCCATCTACAACGGCCGGCTGTTCGTGCCAGTCGATTCAGACTTCGAGCGCAGGGCGTTGCGCCGCATCCTCGACTGCCAACGCCGCCTGCACCCTCGCGGCATCGACCTCGCGATCGGCAAGCCGCTGTTCGACACGATGACGCCCGACGGCCCCTGCCGGCCCGATTTCGTCATTGAGGCCCGGTCACGGGTCACCGGCGAACTACGCACCGTGGTCGTCGAGGCCATGGGCTTCGCGACCGAGGAATATGAGGCGGCGAAGGCCGTGACCCACCCGCGAATGCGCCATCTTGGCCAGCTGCTGACAATGGATCCGGCCGAGGTGGAGGGAGACGACGCGACGGGGAAGCTGCTGGCGGCACTCGATCTGTAGCGTCAGCTCCAGCTCATGGTCGCGGCGAATGACCCTACGATGCCAAGCGTAACAGGCGTCGACAACAGATACAGCTTCTGCCAACGCCACCACATCTTCGGCACGAACAGCACGGCTCCGCGTACCGAACGCACGTTTTCCCAGACCCGGTCGCGCCACATGCCATGCAGGGTCACTGTAACGGTCAACGTCATCGCGATCGCGCAGCAGATGCCCGCCGCGAGATAGATAGCGATCCAGTTGGCGATCTCGACTGGCGTGAATTGAGACATCGACACCTCGCAAGCGATAAGAGTGCCCTCGACAAAGCGGTTCGGGTCGATTCAAGTTCCGGGTCCAGCTTTAGTCCTGCTCGGTTGAGCAACCGTAAACGGGTGCGCTCACCAAAGGTCACCAGCGACAGAGAGGAGAGGGAGGAGGGGGAAGGGTCGAATTGATCGGCCTGCCCTCCTCATTCCACCAGATGCCGCAAGGCGTCCCGAGCGAAAGGTGTATCCACCATGGATCGCTTCCTTCTCTTCATCCGCGAGAGCGGACGCGAGGATATCCTCGACTTCCATCCTGACAAACTCGCAGCCCGCAGGGCATTGGTCGCCTATGTCCGCCGCCAAGCGAATGACCACTTGCATCCGCATCCGATCAACGACGACGTCGCCGTCCAGACGTACTTCAAGCGCGAGGGTGCGATGTATAGCATCGCCCGGGTCCAGAAGACGTCGGAACGGTCCGGGCGATGACACTGGTCGCACGCAGGCCCTCGCAGGCGCTGGTCGATCTGGTCGGCGCGCTTGGCGGCACATGGCATGGCAACAACGCCATGTGCCGTTGCCCGACGCATCCCGACAATACGCCCAGCCTGTCGCTGCGTCAGGGAGATCAGGGCCTGCTCGTGACGTGCTTCTCCGGCTGCGATCCGGTCGACGTGCTGCGCGAACTCGACCGGATACCGCTCGGGCACCGCTTCGCTCCACCGCCGGAGACGCCCCGCTCAGGCACCGCAAACATCGAACGGCTGTGGTCGGAGGCGCGACCCGTGCCAGGGACCCTCGGCGAGCGTTATCTGGCATCGCGCCACCTGCTACCGATCCCGGCGGACGTGCGCTTTCACCCGCGCTGTCCGCGAAAACCTCGCCCGCATACCGTCTTTCTGCCGGCGCTGCTGGTCGCGGTGCGCGAAGGGCGCCGACTGGTCGCGCTGCAACGCATCTTCCTGGATCCGGCGACCGGCGCTTACACCGAGAAGGCGACGCTTGGCCTGCTTGGCACCGGCGCGTGGCAAGGTGGCGGGTCCGGCACGACGATCGGGCTCGCCGAGGGCTTCGAGACGGCTCGCGCCTGGTCACGGATCCACGACCTGCCCTGCTGGGCGACGCTGGGATCCCGCCGGCTCGACCTCGTCGACGTGCCCGACACCGTCACCACGCTGATCCTCGCGGGCGACAACGACCTGGCCGGGAGACGCGCCGTCGCCCGCACCACCGAACGTCATGCCCGCGAAGGCCGCGTGATCCGGGCCGACATCCCCAAGGGCGCCAAGGATTGGGCAGCGGTCTTGGAGGCTCGGGAGAGGGGAGGGGGAGGGAAGGGGTGAGCTGCCGGATTGGCAGGAACCCAAGGGAGACCCTCCATGCGCGACCTTCTCGACATCCCGGCCGTCACCGATACCGATGCGGCGCGGCCGATCGTCGACCTCCTCGCCGGCAGCGCGTCAATCAGCCGTCGCGACATCAACGCCGCGATGGTCGCGACCTTCGGCGGCACCGACGCCGACGGCCGCTGGACGCAGCGCGACAGCTTCGAGATCCTCGAACATGCGCTGGCGCTGCATCTTGCTGGCCAGCCTCACTCTCTCGCGAGCTTCTCCGACGTCGCGTCCGCCTCCGCACTGATGGATCGCCTGCCGACGCAGACGGTGCGCAGCGAGGAGCAGATCGAGCTGCAGCAATTCTCGACGCCGGCCGACATCGCCGCGATCGCCGTGCTCATGGCGGCGATCGGTCCGCAAGACGTCGTGCTCGAACCCAGCGCCGGCAACGGTCTCCTGATCGCGCAGGCACCTCCTCACGCCGCCCTGCAGCTCAACGAGCTCGACCCGAAGCGCCGGGCACGGCTCGCCGCCACCTTTCCGAACGCCACCGTCACCGGCCATGATGGCGCCGCGCTGGTCAGCCTGCACGCCAGCCTGCCCCGGCCGAGCGTGGTGGTGATGAACCCACCCTTTTCGCGCAGCCTCGGCCGCGGCGCCGATGATCTCGCAGGACTCCGCCACCTTCAGGCTGCGATCCGGCGCGTCGCCAAGGGCGGTCGCGTCGTGGCCGTCATGCCCGACTGGTTCGCGCCCAGCGCGCGCCTCCGCGCCGCCTACGAAGCAGTGCTCACCGGCTGCACGGTGCGGACCTCGCTCCGCCTCGAGCATTGCTACCGCAAGCACGGCACCGACATCGCGGTGCGGCTTTATGTCATCGACAAGGCCCCGGGCGGGATCACGCCGGTCACCGTTCAGCGCAGCGCGGTCGCCGACTTCCTCGACCTGCTGACCGTGCCCGAGCGGCTGTCGCCGGTGGGTGAAACCACGATAGCACCACCTGCGCGCAAGCCCGCCACGACGATGTTCGGCGCGGCGCGCGCGAGCAAGGCAGCGCCGCCGCGACCGACCCATGCGCCCGTCCGCAACGACGTGCTGCCGGTCGGTTATCAGACGCTCGCCGTGCCCGCACCGCTCGCCGAGCAGGTCGGCGTCTATCTGCCGTACCGGCCGAGCCGCATCGTCTTCGACACCGCCGGCGAGCACCCGACCGCGTTGGTGGAGTCGGTCGCGATGGGATCGATCCCCGCCCCGATCCCGGGCTACGTCGCCAAGCTGCCCGAGCGCATGGTCGCCGAGCGCATGCTGTCCTCCTCGCAGCTCGAAACGGTCATCTACGCCGGCCATGCCTGGAGCCAGATGCTGCCCGGCACCTTCAAGCCTGCCGAAAAAGGTGTCGCGCTCGCTTTCGATCCGGAAGGCAGCCGCTACCGCAAGGGCTTCTTCCTCGGCGACGGCACCGGCGCCGGCAAGGGCCGCCAGGTCGCCGCCTGCATCCTCGACAGCCGACTGCAGGGCCGCAAGCGCCATATCTGGGTGTCGAAGAACGAGCTGCTGCTCGAAGATGCGCGCCGTGACTGGACCGCGCTCGGTGGTCTCTCGGCCGACGTCCAGCCTGCCTCCAACTGGAAGATCGATCAGCCGATCAAGCTCGACGAAGGCGTGCTGTTCGTTACCTATCCGACGCTGCGTTCGATGCGCTCGGACAGCAGCCGGTTGCAGCAGATCCTCGACTGGGCAGGTCCCGACTTCGACGGCGTCATCGCTTTGGACGAAGCGCACGAGATGGGCGGCGTCGCCGGGGGCGAGGGCGCCATGGGCAAGACCGAAGGCTCGCAGCAGGGTATCTGCGGCGTGCTGCTCCAGAACAACCTGCCCGGTGCGCGCGTGCTCTATGCGTCGGCGACCGGTGCGTCCGACGTCAACAATCTGGCCTATGCGGTACGGCTTGGCCTGTGGGGTCCGGAGACCGCGTTTGCCGACCGTGAGGCGTTCATCGCCGAGATCCGCAAGGGCGGCATCGCCGCGATGGAGCTGGTCGCCCGCGACCTGAAGGCGATGGGGCTGTACACCTCGCGCGCGCTGAGCTTCGCCGGGGTCGAGTATGAGGTGCTGCGCCACGGCCTGACGCCAGTGCAGATCGAGATCTACGACACCTATGCCAAGGCTTGGGAGGTCATCCATCAGAACATGGAAGCGGCGCTGGAAATGACCGGCGTCACCGATGGCCTGACCGGCGATACCTTGAACAGCGGTGCCAAAGCCTCTGCCCGCTCCCGCCTTGAGTCCACCAAGCAGCGCTTCTTCGGCCAGGTGTTGCTTGCCATGAAGCTGCCGACCGTCATCGCCGCGGTCGAAAGCCACCTCAAGGCCGACCAGTCGGTCGTGCTGCAGCTGGTCACCACCGCCGAGGCGATCCTCGACCGGCGTCTTGCGCAGATGTCGGCCGACGAGCGCGCTGACCCCGAAATCGACCTGTCGCCGACCGACTATGTCATCGACTATCTCACCCGTGCCTTTCCGACCCGCCAGATGCAGACCTACACCGACGACACCGGCACGGCCCGTTCGCTGCCGATGAGCGATGCCGAGGGCAATCCGGTCCACAATCCGGATGCGGTTGCAGCACGCGATGGGATGATCGAGCATCTCTGCGCGCTGCCCCCGATCAAGTCGGGCCTCGACGCACTGATCGAGCATTTCGGCCCGGAGCAGATCGCCGAGGTGACCGGGCGCACCCGCCGGCTCGTGCCGACCTCCGACGGTCGCCAGAAGATCGAGACGCGCTCCGCCCGCACCAGCCAGGTCGAAGCAGCCGCGTTCATGGCCGGCTCCAAGCGCATCCTCGTCTTCTCGGATGCTGGCGGCACGGGGCGGTCCTATCACGCGAGCTTCGACGCGGCGAACCAGCAGCAGCGCGTCCACTTCCTGCTCGAGCCGGGCTGGCGCGCCGATCGCGCGATCCAGGGGCTGGGCCGCACGCATCGGACCCACCAGGCGTCGACCCCGCTGTTCCGGCCGGTGACGACGGACTGCAAGGGCGAGCTACGCTTCACCTCGACGATCGCCAGGCGGCTCGACAGCCTCGGCGCGCTCACCCGCGGCCAGCGCCAGACCGGCGGGCAGAACCTCTTCGATCCTGCCGACAACCTTGAAAGCGAATACGCCAAGGACGCGCTGGTGACGTGGTTCCACCTGCTCGATGGCGGCAAGCTCAAGAGCACGAACCTCGCCGACTTCTGCTCACGCACCGGCCTCGAGATCCACGACAAGGACGGCACCATGAAGGAGGAGCTGCCGCCGATCCAACGCTGGCTCAACCGCCTGCTGGCGCTGCCGATCGGGTTGCAGAACGCCATCTTCGAGGAGTTCCTGGCGCTGGTCGAGACGCGCGTCGCCGCGGCACGCGAGGCCGGTACGCTCGATATCGGCGTCGAGACGATCACGGCCGACACCGCCCGGGTCATCGACGACGCGCTGCTGCGCACTGACCCGCTCTCGGGCGCGACCTCGCACCTGCTGACCATCGAGATCGCCCGCCGCAAGAACCCCATCTCGCTCGAACGCATCCTTGGGCTGGCACAATATCAGGACGACGCTGCCTTCGTCGTCAACGCCCGTTCGGGCAAGGTCGCACTGCGCACCAGGGCGCGGTCATGGATGGACGAGGAAGGCGAGCCGATCCTGCGCCTTGAGCTGCAACGGCCCTGCCGGCGCGAATATATGCGCGATGCCGATCTGCTGGAGAGCGCGTGGGACGTCGTCGACCGCGCCACGTTCGAGGCGAAATGGGCAGAAGAGGTCGCCGAGGCCGCAAGCCAGCTCGACGTCGAGACGATCCGGCTCGCCACCGGGCTGCTGCTGCCGATCTGGTCGGCGCTGCCGTCCGACCACCTTGCGGTCAACCGCATCGTCGATGCCGCGGGTAACTCGTGGCTCGGCCGCCTGGTCTTCGACCAACATGTCGTCCAGCTCTACACCAAGCTTGGCATCGCCAAGTCCGAGGATATGCCCGCAGACGCGATCGCGCGCTCGGTGTTGTCGGGACGCAGCGTCGACGTGACCCACCCGTTCGCGATGACCATCCGGCGTGCGCTGGTGAACGGCACGCAGCGCATCGAGATCGCCGGCGCGCCCGCAGCCCAGCTGCCCTGGCTGAAGTCGCTGGGCTGTTTCACCGAGATCATCGCCTACCGCACGCGCCTGTTCGTACCGGCAAACGATGCCGAGACGGTGCTGGCGCGACTCCTCAAGGTCGCCTGACCGCAGCTTGCCGTGGAACAGGCTCGGACCGACTCATCAGGGCCTGTTTAGTTCCGTCAATTGCGATAAGGAACGATGATGCAACGTGAGATCACCCATAGCTGCGGCCACATCGAGCGACACGCCATCTATAGCGAGTTCGCGGCCGACGGCGACCGACAGGCACGCCAGGTCGCGCGCCGCAAATGCACCCCCTGCTACAAGGCGGGCAAAGCGGCCAAGGCGGCAGCGGACCGGGCGCTCCTCGACGGAGTGGACCTTCCGACGCTCATCGGCAGCGAGAAACAGGTGAACTGGGCCGCAACGATTCGTACAGAGCGGCTGGCGGTCCTTCACCGCGCCAATCCGACGGCCCTGACCAGCTTCGTCGCGATCGTCGAAGCCAAGTGGTGGATCGACAATCGTACGGCGGACCTTCGGAAAATGAGTTTCCCCGCGTAACATAACCGACGGCCGCTTCCCGGGGGCCGGCTAGAGGATGTTCGGAATCATACGCTAAGCGCGATCGTCCCGATTGGGATCGTTGATCGGGAAAGGCCGGGCGCCCGCGATAACGGCCGGTGCGGACGAACGCCGGCCGCCACTCCGCTACTTGCGCCGCCCGCAGAACCTGTGCGGTTTCCGAAGGGATCATGCACCTGTAGCTGGTCGCCCCACGGCAACTGCTCAAGGGCCGCATTGCCGATCCATCGCCGGGCGGGCTATCCGGTGACAATCAAAGCTCGGTGCCTTCACCATCTCCAAGCGGACGCCAGCGGCCGGCGGCACCTACCGTCAACCGACCTGTCAGCATTGGTCCACGGGTGTCAACCAATCCCGCGTTCCGGAACGGAGTTGCTTGAGAGGACCGAAACCTCAGAAGTATGGTTCTGAGCTGAGCCGCTGCGACACCCACCATATGTTGCCCGATGGATCGCGGACGCCGCCTTGTCGGTCGCCGTAAGGCATGTCGTCCACGTCCATTATTTTCTCGGCACCCGCCGAAACCGCCCGCACTACCGCTTCGTCGGCATCATCGACATAAAGATAGAGCGCAGCGCGGCTCGGCGGAAACGCTTCGGAGGCCTCGCTTACCATGATCGTGGCAGTGTCGAAGCGGAGTTGGCAGTTGGCGATACGGCCGTCCGATGCCGTGCTTCGCCCGATCTCCTTGGCCTCAAACGCGGTTTCTAGGAATCGGACATACGCATCCGCTTCCGTCGCGAAGATATACGGCGTGACGACGGCAAACCCCGGTGGAACAACCATGGCGATCTCTCCCGTCTGATCGGCAGCACCATACCATCGCCGCACATTGGTAGTCAGCCCTTCCCGCGAACGAACGGCGAGCGAGACGGGGAGGCGGTCTCGAAATCGATCGAATAACGGGAGTGCTTGGTTAGTCCCAGATGGCGTGATGTGGGACATTCCTGCCGACTGGCGCTGCGATTGGGAACGTCCGGTCATGCTGACACCGGTCATGCGTAGATTCGCTTACCCCGCAGTCGTTCAGGCAATGCAGTGGCGCAACATCATCGTCCAATATCAGAACACACCTTGGGGCAGCGCCATTCACATAGGATGCTCCTGATCCTTCCCCGTTTGTTATAGCGACAAAGTGAATTTGCACTAAAGCTGTCTTTAGGCTGGCGCATTATCTCTCGGACAGGCTAACCTTGTGCTAGCGCGCCGAGAAAGCACAGACCGAGGCCACGATCACCGGCGCCGGAGCTTCAAACAGACGATCAGGGCACCGTTGTCATGGGAAAGAAGACAGAGCCGAAGCCGGACCGGGACACCGAGGAGTTTCTCTCCAGTTTCCTCAAGGAACTGAACGAAAACAATGCGGCGGTCTTTGTCGGCGCCGGCTTGTCGAAGGCTGCCGGATACGTCGATTGGCCAGGTTTGCTGTCAGGGGTGGCGACGAGCCTCGGGCTAGACACGGCTCGGGAGACCGACCTCGTCAGGCTCGCCCAGTTCCACATCAACGCCAATGCGACGAATCGCAATAAGCTCAGCCAGCTCCTCATCGACGAATTTTCCGATCTTATGGAGCCAACCGAAAATCACCGGATACTGGCCCGCCTTCCGATCAACACGTTCTGGACGACGAACTACGATCGGCTGATCGAGACCGCTCTCGAGGCTGGCGGCAAGCGCGTCGACGCCAAATACACTAAGGAGCAGCTCGCCACGACGCGACGCGGCCGCGATGCGGTCGTCTACAAGATGCATGGCGACATCGAGCACCCCTCTCAGGCCATCCTGAGCCGGGACGACTATGAGAAGTATCACCAGACCCATGGCCCCTTCACCACGGCCTTGTCGGGCGATCTGATCGAGAAGACTTTCCTGTTCCTCGGGTTCAGTTTCACCGACCCCAATCTCGACCTCATTATGTCGCGGATCCGCACGACCTTCACGACCCACCAGCGGCAGCATTATTGCATCGCCAAGCGCCGGACGAAGGCCAAGCGCGAGAATGAAGCGGATTTCGAGTACGACCTGACGCGGCAGAACCTGATCACGCAGGATTTGATGCGCTTCAACATCAAGACGATTTTCGTCGACAACTTCGGTCAGATAACTAACCTGTTGAAGACACTGGAAGACCGCTACCGGCGCCGTACCGTGTTCATTTCGGGCAGTGCGGCCGACTACGGCGCCTGGGGTCAGTCCGGAACGGAAAACCTCGTCAGCAAGCTGGCGCGTGCGATCATCGACAGGGACCTGCGGATCACGAGCGGCTTCGGCCTCGGCATCGGCGGCGCTGTCGTCACGGGCGCCGTCCAGCAGATCTACTCGACGCGTCATCGCAGCGTCGACGAGCAATTGGTGCTGCGGCCTTTCCCGATCGGGATCACGGAAGTGGCCGAACGTAACAAGACCTTTTCCCGTTACCGGGAGGAGCTCATCTCGCAGGCGGGGATTGCCATCTTCATCATGGGCAACAAGACGGTCGACGGGCAGTTCGTCACCGCTGACGGGATGCGTAGCGAGTTCGAGCTCGCCAAGAGCCGCGGGCTTCATCTCGTGCCGATTGGCGCATCGGGGTGGATGGCCAAGGAGCTCTGGGACGAGGTCACGAAAAACTTCGACCGCTTCTATCCGGGCGCTCCTGCCAAGATCAAAGCCGCATTCATGAAGCTCGGCGAGCCCACGAACGACCCACAAACCATTCTCCCAGCAGTGCTGGACCTCATCACCATTCTGACCACAGGAGCCTAAGCGTGGCGCGTCATACCTTCTTCAGCTTCCACCATCAGCGGGACGCCTGGCGCGCGGGTCAGGTGCGCAACAGCTGGGTGACCCAGGACAGGATCGACTCCGGCTTCTGGGACGCCGCCGCGTGGGAGGAGGTCAAGAGAAGGGACAAGGCCACGATCCATAAGTGGATCGATGAGCAGATGAAAGGCACGTCGGTCACGGTCGTCCTGATCGGCGCGGAGACGTCGACGCGCGAGCACGTCGGTTACGAGATCAGCCAGAGCCATACGCTCGGAAAGGGAATGCTCGGCGTCAACATCCACAATATCAAAAACGAGGATGGCCTCACCGACAAGAAGGGCGCCAACCCCTTCAGCAACTGGAGCATAACCCAGAACGGTCAGAAGGTGTCGCTCGCGACGCTCTATCCGACCTACGACTGGGTCTCGGACAACGGCCGAGCGAACATGGGCGCCTGGATCGAGGCCGCCGCCAAGAAGGCCGGCCGCTAGGCCTGGACCTCCCGCTGGCCGCGAGCTCCGCGTCTTTTTACCGTTCGACGATCGGGGATCACCACGCTCGAATCGGCACCCTGCCTTAAGACGAAGCCGCCACGCCATCTGCAAGACCTTCAATCAAAGGAATTCGAGGAATCATGGCCGACATTTTCCTGAGCTACCGCCGTGCCGACCGCAGCATCGCAGTCGATGAGCTCGCGCGCATTTTCGAGCGCGCAGGCTATTCGGTCTGGTATGCGCCCAAGGCGGATGTCTCCGACGAACTGGCCTCGCTCATGGATGAGGTCAGAGCGGCACGGTGCGTCGTGGGCCTCTGGTCCCGCACCGCCGGCCAATCGCCCTATGTGCTCGAGGAATTCGAGGCGGCGCATGCAGCGCGCAAGCTCTTGGCCGTCGAGACCGACGAGGCAAAGCTGCCCGCGCAGTTCCTCGACCGGATCGCGGGCAGACTCACCAATGTTTCGGCCATGACGCATGGGCCCGAATTGCCGCAGCTCCTACGAGGCATAGTCAAGATTATCGGCTTGCCGCCACGATACAAGGACGTCGAGGACCTGATCGCTAATACGCTCGACAACGATTTCGGGTTCTACAAGATCGGCAACATCACCATTCCCGCGAGGCCCATCCTCGGGATACCCAAGCAGCCTTTTGCGCCTCGGGACGTCGCGATCACGTTCGACGACGTCAATCATTGGGATAGAGAGACCTATCCCAAGATCCTCAATAAGCAGTTCCAACACCTGTTCGACACGGCGCTGTCCGACCATCACTTGAAAGCGGGCGGCCTAACCGACAACTCCTTGGCGCGCCTTGATTCCTGGGATCAGGCGCCTGAGGGGCAAGAGGACGAGCGCGGGCTCGTGACCTTCAACTTCTCAAAGACCAGCTACTTTCGGATCTGGGCCACGAACAGCGCGATCGACGTTCCCTTCGCCGACGAGAACGGGCGAGAGACGACCATTCGGAACTCGTTTTGCTATCAGCCCTATGGCGACCTGTCGAAGTCGGTTCTCGCGAACAACCCGGGGGTAGAAGTCGTGATTATCTCCGACACGCCCCAACAGACACCCCAGCGACAGGTCCTCATTCGCCGCCGCAGCGAGAAGGCCGCCGGCTATAAGGGCTGGTACCAGGTGTCCGCATCAGGCCACCTGTCGCTCGCGCATGGCGACGAAGAGGGACGCCCGTCACCCTTCGTCACGGCCATCCACGAGGCGAAGCAGGAAGTAGCGGACAGTCTCGAGCTCGATCCGGACGACTACAAGATGGTCGGCCTTTTGTTGAAAGCACAGGATCTCCATCCCTCGTTTCACGGCTATATCGTCACCGACCGGGCCGCGGACGAGCTCAAGGTCGAGTTCTGCCGCGACGACTGGGAAGGCCTCAAGTCCGCAATCGCCTTCGATCCCGATACGGTCTTCACGCACATCGCCGAGAACAAATGGTATCCGCTGAGCGCCATGGCGATGATCGCAGCGCTCCAGGCATTTTATCCGCCGAGCGAGGTTCGCGAGGCCGCACTCCGCGTGAAGGTCAAGCGCGCCCAGGACTTCTACCTCGTGCACAACGCCGGAACTGACCCCAATTAGGACATCAGCAGCCGCCTGACGTGATGTGTTGGACGACCTCCGCACCAGCTTAGCCGTGTAATTAACTGGTCGTTGGGAATCGCGACTTAGTCCCACAGCCAGAGGATGTCCCTAGCCCTCTAACTTGGTGAACGAAGGACCGCTTTCAGGTTGCAGACAGGGGCCGTCGAACGGCGGATTTGTCGGCAGTTCCCGCCGGGCGGCGGCCTGAAGCAGCCCGAATGACTGCTCCTGTCAGACTGCGATGTTCGTGCAGCCAGAAGCGAACGTTTCAATCTGGTCGCGAGCAGCGAGCCGCCGCATCCGAATCGTCGGCCTTGATGATCGTCGTCGCGCCGGGCGCAATCTCATGTTGGCCAATTCGGCCACAGGAGAGATACCATGGAAGATTCGAAGGCTGAGCCGGCTGCCATCCTCCGGCGGGCATGGAATGCGGGGAAGATGGTCGGCGCAAAGCGAGCATTGAAACCAAAGCAAATATGGGAGATTCGATTTTACCTCAACCAGCACCGACGGCTGCGCGATCGGGCGCTTTTCGATCTCGCGATCGATAGCAAGCTTCGCGGCTGCGATGTCGTGAGTGTGAAGATCGGCGATCTGGTCAGCGGCGGACAGGTTCGACCACGCGCGTCGGTGGTGCAGCAAAAAACAGGGCGCCCCGTTCAATTTGAGCTCCTTCCTGACGCCAGGGGCAGCCTTTTGGCTGGCTTGAGCGCCGTGGCGGTACCCTTGCCGATTACGTTTTCCCGAGCCGCGTTGATCATTCCGACCACCTCAGCACTCGACAGTATGCTCGGCTCGTCGATGAGTGGGTATCGGGGATCGGCCTACAGCGCGAGGAGTACGGCACTCATTCCCTCAGACGAACAAAGGCCTCGATCATCTACAAAGCGACCGGGACTTTGCGGGCCGTTCAGATCCTGCTCGGACACAGCAAGATCGAGAACGCCGTTCGGTATCTCGGCGTCGACATCGAGGATGCGCTCGCCCTAGCGGAGGGCACAGAGATTTGACCCCTTCGGCTCTTGGCCACCGGCTAGGAGCCGATCTGCCTGGTCCTGAGACCCGGGCCAGTCTGGACCCGACGCCGCCGCCTGGCTACAATCTGCGAATCGCTGGAACAGCAAATCGCGTGATCGCCATCTGGGGACTTTGCCGCCGTTCGCCATTGAAATGCCGAATGGCAGCTCTTCTCAAAAGCCGACGACTCCCCTCTCGATGAGCCAGCCGCAGATCCGGTCGGCTTGAGTTCCCGCTTGCCCGCGCACGAGTGCCTCCAGCAGGTCCCCGACCGTTTCGCTATCCACGATCGCTGGTACGATCATGTCGATCGGAATGCCGCCGAGGAAGGCCACAGGCTCCGCCTCGGTCCCGGCCAAGACCGCCAGGCGCGGCTCGACGAAATCACCGCACAGACAGGGGACCTCTACGACGCGGCTTCGGTCCAGATGGATGGGCGTCGATGCGACTGGCTTGGGACCGCTCATGGGATGCGCCTCGACCCGCGCTACCGCCGCGCCGCCCGCACACCGCGACCGCCAGAACGGCTTCTCGGCGTGGACGCTCCGGCCGTAGATCTCTGTGGTCGCGACGGCATGCGTCCAGGCCGATCGCTCCAACCTCTCCTCATAGTATTTCCGCGCAACGGCTTGGGAGCCGGGCCGGCGAAGGATGGTGTTGACCACGACGGACGCACTACGGGCCGACTGGATGCAGTGCTGGACGCCCAACGAGGCTAGCGGGTCGAAGCTCTGCGCCGCCTCTCCGACCTTGATATAGTCCGGGCCCACTGCCTCCTCGTCGAGCCAGGCACTGGCGTCGCACGCGGTTACCTGGCCGCAGGATAGGACGGTTCCGAATGAAGGCAGGAGATCCGTGTCGGCCAGCCCGTCGAGATAAATCTGGCGCAGATCCCCTCGGCTCCGTGGCAAGGCATGGCGATCGGTGAACAGCGTAGCGTTGAAGCCCAGATCCGCGACCGGTGCGCCCCAAGCCCAAACGCCCTCGCCGGCCGCGACGCGGGGTCGATCCGGGAGACCCGCGCCGCTCCAATAGGCATAGAGCGCGATTGTCCGCGGTCCCTGCCAACGGCGCAATTTCGGCAACAGGCCCCGCCGACCAGCCGCATCGACCAAGAAGTTGGCCCCACGAACCTGGCCATCCGCGAGCATAACGCTCCAACCTCCTTCTGACCGACGGATGGCGGTGGTGGCGCGCCGTCCGAGATCGACGACGACACCCGCCTCCCGGCAGATCTCCCCCAGTGCCGCATCGAAGCGGCCCCGGTCTAACGTCGCCGCGCCCGGCGGTGCGTCCCTCGTGATCCAGCTTTCCGATGCCCAGCGCTCGTCGCACCGCGAAAACCGACGCCAGCCTGCACGATAAAGCACTCCTTCGAGGCCTAAGTCGTGGAGCTGGCGGAGAACGGCCACGCTGATCGCCTCTCCTACATGGGGTCTGGCGCCAGCATGCTCCTCGATCAGGCGGACCGACAAGCCCAGACGACACAGCGCCAGCGCGCTGATGCACCCGGCCGGACCGCCGCCGACGACGATCACGTCGGTAAGGCCAGTCACCGCGCCAGTTGGTCGATGAAGTCGGGCCTCGTCCGCGAGAGGCGGCCATAGGCCCCTATCGCGTAATGCAGCCAGCCACGGATGAAGTCGCAGGCCGGACGGCCACGGCTCAGTGTTTCGTGATGGCAACCGCCAGCGCAGAGGTAGCGAGCCCAGCACGAACGGCATCCAGGCTGAGCGTGCACGTGCCGCTCGTTCAGCCAGACGTCCTGCCGTTCCCGATCGACGCCGTCCGCAAGCGTGCCCATCGCACCTTCCGGCGCATCGACAAAGCGGTGGCAGGCGGCCAACTCACCTTCCGCGGACACGCCAAAGTAGCCGGCCCCGGCACCACAGGGATAGGGGCGGTGAGTCCCGCGGTGGATCTCGCGAAGCGCGTTGAGGAGGTTCAGGAACGGATAGCGCTCCCCGGCGGCGGTCCTTGCCTCGAACTCCTGGCCGCAGGAGACCATCTGCTCGAGCATCGAGTGCAGGTGCCCCTCCTGCATCTCATCCTCCTCGCCGGGCGCGGAAAGCATGGGCGAGAACCCGACGCTGTGGAAGCCGAGAGCCGTGAAGTGATTCAGCATCGGCAGCAGGTCGAGATTCCGCGGCGTGACCGTCACGCGGGCCGAGACCTGGCAGCCACGCGCGCGGCCGAGCAGTGGGGAAATGCGCTCCATGATCCGCGCGTAGCTTCCGCGGCCACCCTTGAAGGGACGCTGCAGGTCGTGGTCACCGCCGACACCGTCGAGACTGACGGTGACGGCGAAGCGGTGCGCGTCAAACAGCTCGATGTCGCGATCGGAAACGAGGGTGCCGTTGGTGGTGATGGAGAAGGAAACGGCGATACCGCGCCGCGCCGCTTCCTCGACCGCGTAACGGGTCGACGCATGCACGACGTCGCGACCCATGAGCGGCTCGCCACCCAGAAAAGCGACGTTGACCCGCTCGCCGGGAAGGGTCTCCCGCAGCAGCATGTCGATCGCGGCCTGCGCGGTCGCCAGGTCCATCCCCTTGGGCGACCCACCGAACGACCCACCCTGGGCGTAACAGTAGCCGCAGCCGAGATTGCAACTCTGAGCAACCGCGAGCGAGATCGCCCGCACGCGTCGATCGTCCGGGGTCGACGCGCAGCGGTCCACGCGAGGCTCGAGACCGAGGCGCGCCAGAATCGCAGCGGTGGCAGCACCATCTTCGGACGAGCCGGCCAGCGTCAACTCGTCGGCGAGCGCCTCGTCGATGTCGAACAGTTGGCTGCCGTCCGGAAGGAGGAGCTGAGCACCACCCTCCGATCGGAGCACATGGGCGTCGCGTGAGCGGGGGCGCGAGGCGTCGATGATGGCAGTTGCCGTGTTCATCGGGCTACGACCGATCCAACCGGTCCTGCTCCTCAGACCCACCAACGACGAACTTCAGGTATCCCTGCCAGTTCCGGAACAACTGCTCGTAGCTCCAAACCGCGCCGTCCTTGCGGTCGTCGAGGATGTAGCCGCCGCCTGCCGGCCGCTCGATCGCCATCCAGTTGTCGCCCACACTGGTGCCGTCCGGGCCATCGACCACGTTCACGAAATCGGGCCGGCTCGCGGCCCAGTAGTAGCAGGCGCATTCCCGATAGTCGTTCTGCCAAGGTGAACAGAGGCCTTGCGTGAGCTCGCCGGGCTCGATGAGTTCCTTCGACAGCGTGGCCATCGGCTTGCCGTCCACAGAACTGCTCTCGAAGATCGGGCGCACCTTGAGCTTAACCTTCAACAGCTTGGCGACGTCCGACGGATCCTCCGGCATCAGAACCTCCTCTGGTGACGGTTCCGCCGTAAAGTAGCCAAAGACAGACCGTCCCTGGGCTTCGTGAATGCGCGCCAAGCTGTTCGCCCATTCCATAAAGGAGACGCCGTTCTTGTTGAACGCAGACGCGAGGGGCGCCGGACCGGTCCCGGGTCTCTGGGTTCCAGTCGTCTCCACGACCATCGGCAGGACTCCGGTAGCGGCGTGGGAATCCTCGATCGCCAACAGACGGTGACCCTTGAGGTCTACAAGCTGATCCGACCCCTCAAGCACGAGATTGTGGCACTCGATCAGTGTCAAATCCTCGAAGATCCTGCGCCAGATCACACGGAAGTCGAATTCCAGGCCGGGAAAACAGTTGGAAATGGCAGTGACTGGCAGCGTGTTCCAAGGGTTGCCGCGGCCCTTGTAGTTTAGCTGCGCCGCGAGATTGCTCGGAGAGATCTTCGTCATGCGGACACCTCGGTCGGATCGGTAAACAGGCTGCCCATGGCCGCGGAGACGACCGCGTCGATCTGCCGGCGGGTAAGGACAAGGTGGCGTCCATCGGCGCCGCGCATCATGGCGGGCATTTTGCGGCGTCCGAGATCGCTCAGATCCCCCACCTGCTCGGGGCGGCGCAATGCGTCTCCGAACCAGGCACCCGTGCCGCTGCGCAACGCAGCCAGCACGTTCTGGTGCAACGCGAGGATAGCGCGGTTGTCAACAATTGCCGGCGCCATGATCGGCTCGAAAAATCGACTGAAGTCGTTCGAGTCCTGGCGGACCATCGTGCTCGCCTGATCTGTCCGCCCTTTAACCGTGTTGCCGTTAAGTGCCGTGGTATTGAACAACCGCACGGTCTCAACGGCACGTCGAAGTATCTCCTCCGCATCCGCGAGCGTCGCGAGCCCGTCGTGATCGACACCGAAGGCAATCTGCTCGAGTTCATCGGCGACGGTGCGGATCGGGATCGTGTCAGGTGCAAAGGTGGGAGGCCCCGACCCGATGCGGCCGAATGCGCTGAGAGTCTTTCCGTCGATCACAAGGGACACCGCGACTACCCCGTCGCACTCGTCGTCGAAGTAGCCGCGACTAAGATTGTTGCTGTCCTGGGTGAATATGGTCCCCGGATTCGTCAGCAGATGCGGATCCGTCTTGCTCTCATCGTAGCCAAGCCAGTCCCCCTTGCGCGGGTCGTAGATTATGCGATCAGCGGGAACGTTGTCGTCCGTGTGCGGCGGGTCGGGCTTCTTCGTGTCGTAGACCGAGCCAGTGGGGCTTGCGCCGTAGACGTGCCCGGCCGCAGGCGTAAACCTCAATCGAATCTCCGGAAATTCCTCGGTCGGACGAACGTATTGCGCCCAGCCCAAGGGCAACGTCATCCCATCGCGGAAGTTGGGACAGGTGGCGTCGATGCTGTGCCGGGCGTGGTCATCGACCTTCAGGATAGCCTCTATCCTGTCGTTCTCATCGAACGTGCGACGCTCGATCTTTCGGCAACCCACATGCACGGTCCAGCTAACATCTCCCGCGTCGAGACCGAGCGCCTTCAGCAGATCGATAGTCAGCGGCTCGAGCACGTCGTCCGCCGTTCTGGCGAACACTTCGAGAAATGGCGCGACCGGCCGCACCTCGTCTCCGTCGCGGAACTTGATCCTCGCGGGCGTGTAGGCCCGGACGATCTCCCCGCTATCCTGGTTCAGCTCGAACGTCTCGTCGGGAACGACCTTGCGATAGCCGAGCGCCTCGTCGCCCACCTCCAGCCGATAGCTCTCTAGCGGAGTCGAGGACGCGCCCAAGCGCGCCACCGAGAGCGGAGGCAATATGCGGAGCTCCGTGATGGTCATGCCCGTCCTCCCACGTTGTAAACGGCGCCGGGCCCTTGACTTCCGCGACGCGCTGCCTCGAAGGTCGCGGTTGCCTGCTCGTCGAGCGCGAGCAGCGAATCCAGATAGTCATCGGAACCAGACCCGGCGGTGCTGCGGACCTGTTCGATCAGCCCCTTCGAAGCCTGCAGCAGGTCGATGTGCTGATGCCACACGTCGCGGTCGAGCACCGGTAGGTTCATGGAATAGGGCAGCTCGAAGCTCGGAGCCGCACGCGCATCTGTCGCGGGATCGTCGGCTGGCATCGAGACGAGAATGCTGGCGAGGGTCCGCAGGTTATACATCTCACCGAACGCCCTGTTTAGCACAGCTCCGCGCGACAGACCCTCGGCTTGGCCATGGTCGCCGGAAATCCGGAAGCTATGCGCGATGTAGGCCAGGAGCATCCGATAGCGCAGGTTCAGCAGCCGGGCCCAGACGCGCGCCTCGGGATGGCCGATGTAGTTCGTTCCGGGCACCGCACCCGCATCTCCAACCGCGCGAGGATTGGAGATCACGGGTCGGCAGGGGTTCCAGTCGGTGACACCCTCAATTTCCAGGAACAGCTCCATGAAACGCTCGAAGTGCGAAGGGGCGGAATCCTTCGCGTCGCTGTGCGAGGCCTCCCCTTGCTCGGCAACGGCCGAAAGGGCCAGCAGTGCGGTGGAGCGGGAGTAGGCGGTGTAGATCAGCACATCCGGCACCTTGTCGCCGGGCTTCGTCGCGCCTCTGGCTCCCTGCGAATGCCCACGTCCATACTCCGCGAAGCTCGCTTGGAAGCTGAGGGTATCCGCATGGAAGACCTCGTCCGCGATCAGGGTCTTGTCACCTAGCAGAGCCTTCAACGTGTCGTAGATCTGACCGACTCTCTTGAAGTCGCTCGCACCGCCCGGGAACGCGATCTTCTGGATCTCATCGCGACGAGCGGCCCAGACGTCCGGCCATTCCTCGGGGCTCTCAATGCACACGTAGCGCGCGATGAGTCCGACGCTCAATGGCTCCAGCGAGAAGGGAAAGGGGTAGAAGGGGATGTCCCAAGGGAAATCATCCCGTTCAAGGTTCAGCGGTCCGCCGATGAGCTTCAGCAGGTTCTGAACTGTCACAAGGTGTCCCATCTCCTCACGCGCGATTCCAAGGAGGGTCGCCTGCCAGCGCGCCACGAGCGGGCGATGGGCCTCCGGCACCTGAGGACCGCCGAGCGAATAGGCGGCGAAAAGGTATTGGACGAGGAGGCCGTGCTCGATCTCCGCCGCGACATGAAGCAGGAATATCGCGTAGTCGCGTGCAGAGAAGCCATCAGGAATATCGACGCGCTTCGTGCGCCCCGCGGCTGCGCCCACGCCCTTGGAAAAGGTATGCACCTGCGCGACGTCGGCCTCGTGGGCCTGATCGAGGATCCGCTGCAGCTGGAACGTCACACGACTTCGCATTCGGAAATCCCCCCAAGCCAGTTTTCTCTACGCGTGACGTCCCATCGGAGAGCGGGACGTGCACGATCGCACAACGATCAGCACCGACCAGTCGTCGGATGCGCTAGTCGTCGTGGACCGCGCGCCAGTCCGCCAGGAGCAGGATGTAGTCCCGCATCTCCCCGAACGCGGTGATCCGGCGTCCGACCAATTTCTCAAGCACGGGGTCGCTGAAGGCGTTCGCACCCGGCCGCCGCAGAACGAAACGGCCGGCCGCGGTATCGAGATAGATGCCGCGACGCTCGCTCTTCGAGCCAGGCGCGAGCAACCCGGACGTGACGAGGCCAGTGAGTTCCTCCATGGGACGAGCCTAATGCACCTGCGTCCGGAATGGTATCGCGGCGCACCGGTAGAAGTGGTCACCGGCTCACCACGGTCGATACGCGCACGACCTGGCCACCCTGGACACGCCCCACGAGGAGCTTGACGGGCCGGACCGGAGCATCGTCGGGACACGGGATGCGGACGAACGCGACGACGTAGCCGTCGCTCGCGTCCTGCATCTCCTTGAGCGAATATGCGAGGAAGCCCTGATCCGGAAAACGCAGGCGAAATCCGAGCACCGGCCCGACGCGCTCGCGTTCACCATCTATGTGGGCACGCAACTGGCCGATAATGAGGTCCGAGGCCATCCCGTCGTTCGTTACGAGATCCGGTTCGGATGCCAGCAGGGAAACGCCTTGGCGTGCGAGCAACAGGCGCCTGTCCACCCGGGTCGCGCGCTTGGCGACCGATTCCGCTGTTCCGGGAGGCGCCTTCGTCGCGGTCGGTATCTCGACCGGGACCACAGACGCGTCGCCATAGAGGTTGAACTGCGCGAGTGTCTTCAGATCCTCGGGGCCAGCCGGAGACGCGGCACGCACAAAGCGCTGTCGGGCCTCAAGAGCCGCACGTCCGGTCGACGCGCCAGCGAGGACCTCCATGATGAAAAACTGCGTGATCAGATCCGCCTGGCCGTTGCCGGACGCCGGACCGTAGGCAATCGTGGTGCCGGCCCACATGCCGATTGCGCCCGCCTCGAGATAGATGTTGCACGTTGGCGCGACCGGCTGGACCGCGCTAGTCGCGTAGAGTTCGGCGCCATAGCAGCACTCAGCTGTGACGACCGCCCCCTCGGTCACATTTCCCGCCAGATCCTGGCTGTTTAATGCCGGCGGATACTGCGTGCCACGCTGACCGTAGAACTGAGGATCCACGGACGCGCCATGGCAATTGTAGAAGTGCACCAGGCGGGCCAAGCGCGCGCCGGGCCATGGCCGCCCCGCTGGCGGAACCAGCTGGAGGTCGCTGTCCGAGCCAAACATGTTCCTAGCCGACAGCTGGGTCGAATCCTTCCACACCTCGGCCGATACCGCATGATAGTCCTGGAAGTCGGCGCGGGGCCGCGGCTGATGGCGGATGACCGCATCGATCAGGTCCAACAGCCGCTGCGGATCCTGCGCACCGGTCCGGTCCGGAAGGCGACTGACGACCCTAGTGGGACCTTTGTAAGCGGAGATGTCCTGGCCGTAAGGAGTGTCACAGGCATAGGGCAGGTCGCCAAACGCGTGTTCGTCCGGATCGTCGCCGCCGGGGCCCCTGTATAGCGGGTTCAGCATGTCCTGGTGCGGGATCACGTCGATGGAACCCAGGATAACGATGTAGTCGGGCGCGAAGGCGCGATAGACGTCGTCGATTGCCTGCTTGTTCTGCGCGCAGTCGAGAGCGTTCGTTACCGCAGGTCCGCCGGCAGCCTGCATGGCGGCTGCATCGTCGACGGCGACCACTTCGGTGACCAATCCGCGCTGCAGGTCGGCCTGGACCCAGCGCGTGAGCGCGGCGTGGACGTTGGCATCGGCCGCGCCATACTTGCCGTGGAGCGCGCCGAAGTTGGTGACGATGACCTTGTCAACTTTTCCCGGCATCTCCCGCCCCCCGACAAGTGCAGACAGTGACCAGTCATCGCGAAAACGCCGAAATTTGACGGCACCGAACGAGAATCGGAGTCGCAAATTAGGCGGGCAATGCTTGTTCTTGTTACGAAGAATGTCGTTATGGGACAACAATAATCGCGACCGAACCGTTACGAACCGCCGTTTTTGCTAAGGTGTCTAGGTTGAGGCAGATGCACCGCGCGCGTCGTCGTCAGCATCGCAGGTCTCATCGACCTGGGGTGTGAGCGCCAGATGTTTCACTCCCGAGATGATCAACACAATCATTCGCGGCACCGCACCGACCGGCGTCACGGCCCAAACCATTGTTGCGCCAAACTTTATGAAACCAGATCCCGGCGATCAGCGGCCAACCGTCCCTGCCGAATGCCCTGTACCCGCCGTCGTTTCTGGGCCGAAAGCCGTCGTTCGCATTGACGGCGCTAAATGTCTTGAGCTGGTCGCTTCGAGCCTTTCCCGAAAGGGAAGGTTTAGCGAGACATCCGGGCAGTTTGGGCCGATCGCCTACGTTACGGCAGACCGGCTTTCCCGAAACCTGTTCCCAAATGATTTTCCCGAAATTGCCCGTTGAATATGGAGAAACGGGACGTCCGCAAACGAGGGTTTGCGTGACGATCGCTAGTCCTGTTCGATCGTGGGCGATCCATGTCACGCAACCCGTCACTCGATCTATGCGCCGCAAAGGCTGCTTAGCGTACGATTCCGAACATCCTCTCACCGGTCCCCTTTCCGGCAAAGGTCGACCGGTCACTCTCGATGACGTCGAGCGACAAGCGACTGCCGTACAGGATGGCCTCACGGTCCTCGACTATAAGGTTGCCACGATTACCGGAGGGCGCTCTTCACCGAGTACCATGTTCCTCCCTTCCGCTTTAGCACGATAGAGACACGCGTCAGCCCGATGGATAGCGGCAACGCTGGCGGCGTGATTACCGGTGGCGACTGCAACCCCGGCCGAGAACGTGATCGTTCCGAGCGGCTCGTCCGTCTCACGCAATTTGAAATCCCGGATTGCGAGGTCTTCCCGCGCTTTGTCGAGCAAGGTTATGCCGATGCTCGGATCATCGCCTGCGACGATAAGCAGGAACTCCTCGCCGCCCCAGCGGCCTACGAAATGCGGCTCGCAACTGCTCTTCAGGGACGATGCAACCATCTTCAACACCCGGTCCCCGACCCCGTGGCCGTAGCGGTCGTTGATGGATTTGAAGCGGTCGACGTCGCATATACCGATCACCCGGGAGACGCCACGCTCGGCTATTTGGCGCAGGTGCCGTTCGATCGAACGCCGGTTTCCCAGGCCGGTCAGCTGATCGCGTTCGGCGTCGTCGCGCGCAGCCTCGAGTTGTTGTCGGAGGGAGTCGACTTCCCTGACTGCGGCATTGAGATCATCCTCCGCTCGCTTAGAGCGCTCGATCATCCGAGTGACGATCTGAACAGTGCGGACGGCACCTTCGTCCAGTGCCTCGGCTTCCGCACTCAGGTCACGTGTAAACTCACCTGTTGCAGCCGCTGCGGATGAAGCGACCTCGCCGAGCTTGATGGCCTGATGACGCAGTGCGTCGTGCCCGGGATCGTCCTCCACCTGGTCGGTGCGAGGACTTCCTCCGGCATACAGCCCGACGATCTCGTTTGCCTCCTCCTGCCTGATGCGGATGCCGCCATCCGTAATCGCATTTACGGCCCTGCCTATAGGGGAGCGCGGCTGCGAGATTGCGATATAGGCAAGCGTGTAGTTTTGCGGCGTGGGCGGGAGGCGTTGCCTCGCCAGAAAGGCAAGTGCGTCTTCACCACTCACCTGACCAACTTTCAGCATCAACGACCTCAAAGCAACGCGTATGACGACCAAGCTATAGCAGGACGGTTAACAAGAAGCGTTCCTAAATCATGTTTGGAGACATTAGTACGGAGCCGTGACGACGATGCTTTCCTTATAAGAGAGCACGAACTCGTCGATAGCGCGTGATCTGGACTGGAACATCCATCCGGACGCTTGATCCGACATACCACCTGCGGTTGGCGGCCCCGGGGCGTTAAAGGAGAGGGGGAAGGGAGATGATGTCCGGAATAAGCCGGATCACAGAATAAGGTGTTGCCATCATGTCCCAGATCCAGACCGTGAAACTTGCCAAACTGACGCTCTCCGACATCAACGTGCGGAAAGCCGGCGATGATCTCCTCGAGCAGTTCGCCGCCGATATCTCCGCCCGCGGCATCCTCCAGAACCTTATTGTCACGCCCGTCCGCAAGCCCCGCGGATCGTTCGCCGTCATCGCTGGCAGCCGTCGCTTTCGCGCCCTGATGCTGCTCGCCGAACGCGGCGATGTCGCGGTGGCCGACTATGACGTGCCCGTCCTGGTGCTGACCGCCGACGATGCGACGCTGTCCGAAACCTCGCTCGCCGAGAACTTCCAGCGTCTCGCCATGACGCCGGCCGACGAATGCCGCGCCTTCCAGCACTTCCTGGGCGAGAATGGCGACATCGACGCGGTCGCCAAGCGGTTCGGCCTGACCCGCCGCTTCATCGAGGGCCGCCTGCGTCTCGCCAGCCTCGCCGAGCCGATCTTCGACGCGCTCGCCAGCGGAAAGATCACGCTTGACCTCGCCAAGGCCTATGCCTCGACCGCGAGCCACGAGCGCCAGCTGATGGTCTGGAACAGCTACGGCAACAGCAGCTACCACAGCGCCGACACCATCCGCCGGGTGATCGCCAACGAGGCGATGAAGTCCAACGATCCGATCGCGCGACTGGTCGGCGCCGACGCCTATGCAGTGGCAGGCGGCGTCGTCGACCGCGACCTGTTCAGCGACAGCGGCGACCGCTGGACCAACCCCGAGATTGCCCAGACACTCGCCGCCGCGTTGATGGAAGCCGAGGCCAAGCGCGTCGGTGACGAGCTGGGGCTGGCCTGGATCCGCCCGATCGCCACCAACAGCACCTGGGAGGCGGCGCGCAGCCTGTTCCGGGTCAACCTGCCGACGCAGCCGATGACCGACGAGGAGGCCACGCGCCTCGACGAGATCGAGACACGCATCGGTGTCCTCCAGGATGAGATGGAGAACGAGGATCTGGACGAGGACGCGTTCAAGCTGCTCGATGCCGAGCACGACACGCTCCACGAGGAACTAGAGGCCCTTCAGCGCCGTCCAAAGATCCTGCCGGCTGAACTTGCGCCCCGTATCGGCACCTTCCTGGTCCTCACCCAGAACGGCGAGATGGAGCTGGACGACAGCTACTATAGCGAGACGCCGCTCACCGTCTCCATGATCGAGCCCGACGAGCGGGGTGACAGCGAAGGCGACGATGCCACGATCGAAGGCGGCGATGAAGCCGGCGACCGCCCTGAAGGGCTCGGCATCACCTTCCGCATCGAGGAAGGCAGCACGACCGGCAGCACCGGCAAACCGGCCGTCGATCCGGACGCTGCGGCTCCCGGCGGCAAGGCGCTCAGCCAGGTCCTGCTCGATCAGCTCGCCGTGCAGCGGCGCGACGTGCTCGGTGCGGCGATGATCGCCAATCCGGGGCTGGCGCTCGACTATATGCTGTTTGCGATGGCCGATGGCCGCTCCGGCGCCTCGTCGGGCAGTGGCACGACGATCAGCGCGTCGAGCCCGCAGGACCCGGTGCTGTCGAACAACGTGCCGGCATCGCGTGCGCGCGACTATCTCGCCGAGGTTCATGACGGGCTCGATGCGACGTGGCAGGAGTCCGGCGACAAGGTGGCGCGCTTCGAGGCGTTCCGCATTCTCGACGACGAGGTCAAGGCGGCATGGCTCGCATGGGTCGTGGCAACGTCGCTGCAGGCCAAGGAGGTATACGGCTCGCACCGCCAGAACCCGCTGCAGAACCGGCTCGCGTCGATCCTCGAGGTCGATGTCGCCTCCTGGTGGCGTCCGACCAGCGAAAACTTCTTCGACCGCGTGTCGAAGGGTGCGCTGCTCTCGCTGCTCGACGAGGTCGGCGGTCCCGCTTTGTCCGGTCGTCACGCCAGCAGCAAGAAGACCGAGATCTCGGCGTCCTGCCAGAAGCTGTTCGCCGGCGAGGCCATGGTCGAGGTTGAGGTCAGGCAAGCGGCACTGGCCTGGGTGCCCACGGCGATGCGGTTCAACGACACCGGCAGCGATGCCGATGATGACGGCGACGGTGACGTCGAGGGTGCCGAGAACAGCGAGGCCGATGACGGTGAGATCGGCGACGATCTGGCCGTCCTGATCGGGGGTCCGGATGATGGCGAAGCGGAAGACGGCGTGGATGCCGGCGAGATCGCGACCGACGAACCATCGGGCCTCGGGCACGAGAACGACGACAACGTGAACGACGAGCTGGTCGCGGCCGAATAGCGGCTCCGACACCGCACCTGGGCACCTCGCCGCCGGCGTCTCCACCAGCGAGACGCCGGCGGTGCCTTTTCCATCGCCAGAGCAGGAGAGCGCCATGCCCGCTCCGAAACCGGCTCGCGACATCGCGACCGAGATCACCAACACCATCATCGCCCGCCTCGAAGCCGGTGTCCCGCCATGGGTGCGTCCGTGGTCGCTGACCGGCGAGGGTGGCCGACCGCTGCGCCACGAAGGCACGCCGTATAACGGCATCAACTGCCTCTGGCTCTGGTCGATCGCCGACATGCGCGGTCACCGCAGCCGCTACTGGATGACCGCCCGCCAGGCGACCGAGCTTGGCGGCTGCGTCCGTCGCGACGCGCAGCCCTCGATGTCGATCTACGCGTCGACCTTCCGCAAGGCCGGCGTGCCGACCCTGACCGGCGAGGCGTCTGCCCAGCTGATCCGCTTCCTGCGCTCGTACATCGTCTACAATGCCGACGAGATCGAGGGCCTGCCATCCTACTACTACCCGCGGGACGTCGCCCCGACGGCGCAGCTGCTCTCGGACCGCCAGGACGCGATCGACGCATTCTTCGCCGCGATCCCGGCCGAGGTCCGTCATGGCGGTGGGGAGGCCTATTTCAGTCCGGTCCTCGACTACATTCGCCTGCCGCACGCCAGCAGCTTCAGGTCGGCCGACGCGTACGCCTCCACGAGGGCACACGAGACCATCCACTGGTCGGGCCACCAGTCGCGCCTCGACCGCACCTTCGGCAAGCGGTTCGGCGACAGGGCATACTCGATCGAGGAGCTCTGTGCGGAGGCTGGCGCCGCGATCATCTGCGGTGAACTCGGCCTGCCGACCGAACTTCGTGACAGCCATGCCAGCTATATCGGCCACTGGCTCGACGTGCTCCGCGCCGACAAGAGCGCGATCTTCCTCGCCGCCGCCAAGGCCGAACAGGCCTTCAACTATCTACGCGCTTTTGATGTCGACGTCGAGGCCCGCGACCCGTCGCCGATGAAGCTGGCGGCATGACCCACATATTCAGGAGAAACCGACATGGGCTGGCTATACATGAACCGTCACCACATGGGCGGACACGAAACACCCAAGGCCTATCTGGACGATCAGTTCACCTACAGCCGCACATTCGAGGATGGCACGACCCAAGGCATGCGCGTGCTCGACAGTGCCTGCGTCGGCAATCGCGTCTGGTACGGTGCGGCGCAGAAGCTCGAAAACGACGTGCCCGGCGATGTCGTCGCCATCGTCTGCCTCGTCCGCTGGAACCCGCGCGACAAGGAAGATTTGCAGTTTGGGTACAAGGACATGGACGAAACCATGGGGCCTTGCGAGGATAGCTGCCCGGAGCGAATCTTGAAGCTGCTCACGCCGACCACCTATGAGCATGCTCTCGACTGGCGTCGCCGCTGCCTTGCTCGGCTCCGCACGCGCAGCCGCAAGATCGAGAACGGCATGCGGATCAAACTGGCGACGCCGATGACCTTCACCGATGGCCATGTCGGCAACGAGTTCATCGTGGTGAAGGAGGGCAGTTCGATCAGGTTCAGGTCCCCCGAGCGATCTGGCCGCTACCACATCCGCAACTTCCGCGAACTCGCCTGGTCCGTGGTGCCCGAAACGAAGGTGCATCGCACCGTCTTCGCACCCACGTCCGCTCCTGCGACACCCGCCTGATGGAAACCGCCATGACTTCCGATACGTCCCCGCTCCGGCGAACCCTGTGCAGCCGCGACAATGCCCTCCGCGTTGCCCGACGGATGACCGATGACGGCATCCCGACCGTCGTCGTCGCGAGCAACGAGCCGCTGCAGCCCTGGTGCATCGTCGAGTTTGACGCCGCCGACCATCCGGAGATCCGCGCATGCGCCTGATCCTGACCCTCGCGCTCCTGCTATCGGCCCCGGCCTGCAAGGGCACCGCAGCCGAGGCCGAAGGCGGAACTCCCGTCACCGCCATGGGGCGGGCGATCGATGGCGACACCGTCTCGATCGACATCCGCCTGCTCGGCGCTGACGCCTTTGAAAAAAGGCAGCTGTGCCGCACGAGATCGGGCTGCTGGCCGTGCGGCAAGGCATCACAGGACTTCACCAGTCGGCTGCTGAAGAACGGCAACGCCACGATCCGGCTGACGAATAGGCAGAGCTACGGTCGTCCGGTGGGCACGATTGCGATCGACGGCAAGGATCTCGGGCAGACGCTGATCGCCGCCGGTCTCGCAGTGCCGGCGGTGCAATATCTTAAAGCCGACCCGGCGCGCGCCCGCCAATACGTCGCCGCATACGATGCAGCCGCGGCGAAACATGCCGGCGCGCATCGCGGGTACTTCATCGACCCGGCGAAATGGCGTCGCGGCGAGCGCCTTTCCTGCGAAGCCCGCAAACGACGGTGACGGAACCGATGCGGGTGACGGCACAGGTCCCGGGCCTGCCAATCCCGCATTGCCCCTGCTATGACCCGGCATGCTCAGTGACCGAATAAAGCGCCACACCGATCAAGGGGCGCGCGCTAAGAAACGCCTCGCCCTCATCGAGGCATCTATCACCGCACTCGGCGACGAGGATCTGCTCGATCTGGCGGACATCTCCACAAGACGTCCGAGACGCCGATCGCCAGCAGCGCGCTCGCCGAGATACAGCGCCGCGGCCTCAATCCCTAGACCGGCCGAAGAGCAGATCATCCCGGCTGCGGAGAGGGAGAGGAGCGGGAAGGCGGGGAGCATCGATCAGGGAGACGATCATGCCCGCTTTCAACTCGACGCCCGCCCCCGACCTGACCCCGTGGGGGAAAGCCGACACCGCCACCGAACGCCTGCCCGGCGTGTTCCAGGTGACCACGCCGTCCCATGGCGGTTTCATCCTCTACGACGAGCGCCAAGCGGCGATGCCCGACGCGCTGCGCCTCGACGCGCCGGCCTATGAGGAGGACGTAAACTGGTCGCTTGCCGTCATCGCCTTCGCCGAAGAACTGGCGGCCGCCGGCGACCATCTGACGAAGATCGAGATCGACCTTGCCCACCAGACGGCGCGCAACTGGATGCCGGACCGCTACGCCGCCTTCACCGGCAAACCGGTCGAACCGCGTGACAGCTACATCCTGCGCGCCATTCTCGCCTACGAGGCATTGATCGGTGAAATCGTCGTCGTCTCCGCCTTCGGCGATTGGGCCGACTGGGTGCCGGCGGGCAAGACCGGCGTGATCGGCCGCAAGCTCGCGAGCGTGAACCATCTTGGCCATCCGACCTACGAAGGCCCGGAGCATCGCGCGCTGGTCGAGGCTACGCGCTACAAGGCGTCCGCCTCACCCAACAGCTTCGCCGCGATCAGCGCCGAGATCATGCCGTGACGGGGGCCGGCTAGAGGATGTTCGGAATCGTACGTTACGCGCGATCGTCCCGATTGGGATCGAATTTTGGGAATGTCGTGGTTTGGTGGAATGGCGACACGGCGCTAGACCGGAACGCTCTGCCGGTGACGGCGGCGATCGGCGCGGCGAATGTCACGGCGGCCCGACGGGTATCATGGACCGCCCGGAGCGGAGCGATCGCGTACGGCAGACGGATCGCTCGCCGGGGTCAGCGCAGCAGAGCGTTAGAGAGAGTGTGTCCCAAAAGGCGGCAAGATGTCGTTATTATGATTAGATAATCTATTGAACCTGATGTAGATCAACTACCAATCTTCAGCGCGTAGCTGGGTCTCGAACGAGAGATTGGCATGATCCAGCTACTCTACATAAGCACCTCATCCCGCCCCGTGACCCCGGTCATCATTGACGGGATCTGCGTCCAGGCACGCCATTTAAACCAGCGTCACGAGATAACCGGGGTATTGCTTTGTCGACGAGACATGTTTTTACAGGCGCTCGAAGGCCCGCAGCTGGCAATTGAGGACACCTTTCTCCGCCTGATTAATGACCCCAGACACCACGCGGTGACGGTATTGAGCAGGAGAAAGGTCACACGGCGGACATTTGGCGGGCTGCAGCTGCGGTATTGCGCTCCCCGCGAAAACTGTCCGGAAGTGTACGAAGATATCGAGACCATTCTCGAAGGAGCCTCGCAAATAGCAGCAAGCCTTTTCGCCGCTTTCGCCGAATGACGTTGACATGCGCTGAGTCTCCGTGGCGGACAACCGCCTCCGGCGCGACCGGATGTCCGGGACTGGTGGCTACCGGACATCCGCCCCGCCTTTATCGTTCGGAACAATTCCGCCAATATGCGATCCTCCGAGGCAGCGATCCGGTGAGATCGTCCCAATGACAGCTACCGCAGCCATTGAGATTCCTAGCGAAGTCAGCAACGCCGCCCAGAAGCGGAGGCGTCCGATCAGTCGGCGCGAAGCTCGCTCGGGATTAAAGGCGCTATCATAAACACGATCGAAAGTGGTAAGGTCGATTGCTTGCTGGTGCTTGGCCGCTAACATGTGCGCATCGATGTGCGCGTTGTAGATGTCGTACCGTCGATCAACCCGTTGCGCCCGCATTTTCAAGCCGATTAACAAACCGAACCAACCAAGAAGCAGCGCAATGCTCAAAGCTGCGACCTCGACGTAAATCGGTGCTGCGCATACACTTCGATCAAGGTCGAGCAGCTTGGTTAACGTCAGCCCGAGCAAACCACCCGCAGTGACCAAGAGCAGGCGAGCTTGTTCAACAGTGCCGGCGGCTAGAGCCTCGTCGTCTGTGTCAACGCCAGGTAGATGCTGCGCTCGCAAATGCGCAATCAGCTCACGATGCTTGGATGACCAATGATCAGGGTGCACATGTTCAGATCCAGCTTCGCCCATTGGTTTGTTTCTCACACCTCGGAGCCGGCAGGATCGCTACTCGACGGAAGACACGCAAGCCCTGACAGAGACGGCTAGTCTCGTACCCATGCCACGGTGCTCAAGAAACGTCCGCTACGGGGCGTTTGCGGTCGTTCCCGCTTTCCATAAACGAAGGTTTAGCGAGACATCCGGGCAGTTTGGGCCGATCGCCTACGTCACGGCAGACCGGCTTTCTCGAAACCTGTTCCCAAATGATTTTTACCGAAATTGCCCGTTGGATATGGAGAAATGGGACGCTCCGCAAACGAGGGTTTGCGTGACGATCGCTCGTCCTGTTCGATCGTGGGCGATCCATGTCACGCAACCCGTCACTCGATCTATGCGCCGCAAAGGCTGCTTAGCGTACGATTCCGCACATCCTCTCACCGGTCCCCGTGACGATCGCGATCGTCGTCGACCCCCGGATCTGGAAAGATGTTGCCCGAACCCGGAAAGACGTTTCCATCCTTCCGGGCCGACCGGTAATGTGTCAGGCCCGATCCATCATCCGCGCTCGGGGTTCTGGATGATCCTCGCCAAAAGGAGCGAACAATGGACGATACCATCAGGCTCATGGTTCAGATCGTGCCGGTGATCGCGCTCGTGGCATTCGGCGTCTGGTATGCCTTCGCGCCAAATGCCGTCGCCTCCTCTCATCTGCCGGTCGCCAGGATCAGCCGGTCGATACGCGTCCGCCCCGGCATCCTTCAGGAAAGCTTCGTCGGCTTCCTCGAACGGACATGGTTCGTGGTGCCGTTGGTATACGGCTCCCTCGCGCTTCTCCGCTGGCTTGCCGGCGAGCCCGATGTAGCCGCGGGCATGATCCAGCGGCCGCCCGTCGCTGGAACCCTCTACGGCTACATCGCGGTGGCCTACCTCGCCCGCGACATCTGGCGCGTTCGCAAGCCGCTTGGCGCACTTGTGACCGGCCGGGGAGGCTGGGCCAGCATCAAGGCCGCGCACGCCGAGGCCTACGCTGCCCGATCCATGCCCAGGCCTGCATAAAGCACTCCCGGCTTTCAGCCGGAGCCCCGGGGCATTGGAGGGGAGAGGGAAGGATTGAGGGGAGCGTGGCTTTTGCGCTCGATCCGGTGCCGGAGACCCTCGATCATGTACGACGTTCCGATCCGCTACGAGCAGGCGCTCGACCCCAGCGCGCTCACCACCATCCGCACCACGTTGCACGCGATGGAGAAGGCGCTGGAGGATTGCCGCAACGCCGGCGTCTGCCCCGACACCGATCCGGCCGTCGTGCTGCTGGCGCGCCACATGGCGACGGTGTCGACCAACCGCCGCGACGACGACACGCTGCGCTTCGCCTGCACGCGCCGTCTCGACGACCTGCGCCACTTCCCGACCATCCTGGCACTCGCGCTGCGAGGGGTCGACTTCGATGCGATCGCCAAGGATCGCTTCCACGCCGACGGGCAGAAGGCGATGCACGACCTCGCCAGGGTCATGGATCTGCCCGAGGGCGGCTATGAGGTCCGCTCGTGGCGGGGCGATATCTCGATCTCCGGCACGGTCGCTTTGGCGACGCACGACTTCGTGGTCGAACTGGCGATCGGCGGGATCCGCGAGGGTCGCGAACTGACTTATCGCGCCATCAGGGGCGGGGTGCGCCATGGCAAAGACCATTACGCCCAGATCCTGCTGCTGGTCCGGCCCGAACGCTTCGCCGCCCGTCTGCGCCGCGACCTGAAGCTTGGTCCGCCGCCTGCGGCCGAACCGCTGCTGCTGACGGCCTGAAGCGATGGCCATGCAGATCGGACACGCCCTTGCCACGGCAAGGGCGGACGCCGCTCGCCTCGAGCGCTTCATCGACCGCCGCGAGCGGTTCCTCGACGCGCTTGACTGGTTTTCGCTCAGCGAACAGCATGTCCGCGAGAGCGCCATGCTCGATGACCTCCTCGCCGGCGACCTCGCCGACGCGGCGATCTACATCGACTGGCTACAGGAGCGCGCCAGCAACGGCGTCGACACCGTGCCAGGTGTTCTCCGTTTCGATCCGCGTCCCCGGCCGTGGCAGGCTGAGTGGATCACGCTTGCCGCCTGACCGTCGAGGAGATCGACCGATGAGCCGTCACAGCTTCCCCGGCAAGGCCGGCGCTACCGAAGTCACGATCGGGTGGGATCGCCCGCTCGAGACCTTCTTCGTCCAGGTGCTCGCGCCGCACGCCGTTCTGGCGGACGAGGAAACCATTATCCTCTGGGAAGGCACGGCGATCGGCGAATTGCCGACTGCCGCATCAGCGATCCGCATAGCGCAGCCCTATGCTGATCTGCCCGAGACGCTTGGCGCCACCCTCGAGACCGACCGTCTGCGCACCGTGGCGACACACGATGGTCCGGCACAGACAGCCGCTAAGCGCTTCATCGACCGCTGAAGCCCGGGAGAGGAGGGGAAGGAGAACTGTCGATCGGATGATCGATGGAGGATTCCCATGCCCTACTTCAACGACCTTGGCGGTGCGCCGGCGAATGAGCCCTGCGCATCCGTCGGCCACACGCCCGACTTCGCGGCGGTGAACCGCTTCGAGGTGATGGCGTACCGTCTCGCCGTCATCGCCCGCCATGGTCCGCCGCCCACCGGCTGCCGCCTCGAGCCGCTGCTCAACCGGCACGACTTCGGCGACTATCGCACGCTCGTCCTTCACGTCGAGAACGACCAGGACGACGCCGTCCGTGCCTATGCCGATCTCACCGAAGACGGTCTCGGCAGCTGGATCGAGGCCGGTTTCGCCCCGCCGGTCACCTATGTCGGCTCGGTCGCGATGATCCCGCGCCGCGACCACGACGAGTTGGTGATCGGCGCGCTGCTGACGACACGACCGAACCCCGACGGGCGCTTCCCGATCGACGACTTCGCGACGCTGCATGCGAACCTGTCGGCCGCGTTTCCCCCTCAAGCGGAGGCCGCTCGCCAGCGTCTCGCCGGAAGCACCGGCTGATCCAGCAGAACACCGTCCCGAACCACTTCATTCGCATGCGCCCGCTCCGGCCGGCGATGAGAGACGCCTCATGTCCAACACCTACACCAAAGCCGCGTTCGTGCTCACCATGTCTGTCGAAGACGCCGAACTGATCCGCTCCGCCGAGCAGGCCGCCGACATCCTCGACACGACCAGCGAGGCCGATGACCTGCAGACCGCCTACGAGCGCCTGGGCGAGTGTTTCGCCACGGTCTTTCCGGCGACGGATGCCCGGCCGTTCGACAGCTTCCTCGCGCTGTTCGACGATCCCGCGTTCCGCATTTCGATGCCGACATCACCGTCGGCAGCACCGACGACAAGGGTGATTGCGAGGTGACCTTCTCAGGCGAGCAGTTCGGCGTCGAGCAGGTGGCGCACCTGATCTTCACCGGCTGCAAATCGGCGCTGCCCTGCGCGTTTGCCTGGACCTACGATTGCGATCGCCTGCGCATCGGCGAGTTCGAGGGCGGCTGCGTCGTCATCACCGAAGCCGGCATCGACTTCCACAACACGACGTCGATCATCGACCGCGCCATTACCCGCGAAATCAAGGATCCGGACGAGGCCGTGGACGGCTACGTGCTCGCCATCCGTGACGCCGAACATGGCCTGAGCTTCTGGAACAACGAAGACGACTTCGGCCGCCTCGGACTCGCGACGGTGTTTAGCGAGGATGAGGCGGCGAAGTTTGACAAGCCGATCACCGACGACGAGCCGGAATGGCTGACGATGCCGGCGCCGCTGCGCCCCTGATCCCGAAAGGCTGAGCCATGCTGATGCTGCCCGTGCAGCCCGCCGGCACCCCGCCGGCGGGATCGCTCCCGCTCGCCCCGGCCGCACGCGCCGCCGAGGAAGAAACCCCCTTCGACCCAACCGTCACTGACTGCTGGCTGTCGCGAGGCCGCAGCCCGGAACATGCCACGGCGCTCGCTGCCGTCTGGCGCGCGTATCCCGACCTCTCGCCGAGCGCATCGCCGGCCGACCGGATGGCGCGAAGCCGCGAGCGGATCGCCGCGATGCGCCCGATCAACGACACGATCAGCGCCCAGGTCGAGGCAGACCGGCAGGCGCGCAACTTCGCCTTCACCGAGGCTCAGGCCGCGACCGGCGAGATCGGCGAGCGCGAGCTTGCGATCCTGCGCGGCCGCGACGAGCACGGCTACGACTGGGACCGAGCCGTCGCTTACGCCGATGGCTGGTACGCTGCACATGCCGGATGGAACCATCGCATCGGCGACAACGGTTGGGCCAACGCATCGCGCGAAGCCATGCGCCACGTCTATAGCGTCGGCTTCGCCGAGGGCGGGGGTGACACGACCGACCTGTTCGATGCTGCCCGTCGCGCCAACCTGGCAGCGCTGAGAGCGGATAATCAGCCGAGGCAGGCGGCTGCGATCAAGCCGGCGCGTCCGCTGCCGAGCAGCTGGGCGAAACCAGATGATGAGGCCCGACCGACGCGCTGGTCGCGACGGCTGCTTGTCGTCGCCGCAGTGACACTCGCCGAGGTGCAACCCGGCGAGTTCCAGGCTGCCCCAGCCTCACCCGAAATGGACGAGGCACTGAGGCGCAGCGAGCGCGACGGCCTCCTGATCGTCACGCTCGGTAGCGACGGCTTCGTTGCCGGCTACGCCGCCGATGCCGGACACCCGATCACGACAGACCTTGCCGATGCGATGATCGCTGATCTGCGGCACGGCAAGGCCTTGCGCGATCTCCTCCGAGACCGCGAGATCGATGACGTCCTGATCGCGCTGCAGGGCGACCAGCTCCGGGTCCTCGACGCGTTCGCCGACGCCCTGCCGCTGTGCCGGACGATGGCACGCACCCGCAACTCGGCCCTCCAGCAGCGCGTGCATCTGCGCTGCTGGCTCGATCGCGGCCATGCCGGCAACGGCAATGTCGGCGCGGGTCACATCCGCTGGGGCAAGGCAATAAAGGGCCTGGTCGGCAAGCTCGGCGAGTTCACCGCGCGTCACGCCGGACCCGCACCCTGGCGGGGTCATCTAATCCGCGTCGAGATCGCCGGCGAACATCTCGCCCATGGCTACGTCACCGCATCCGGCGAGCCTGTCTGCCCCGAGATCGTCGTCTCGAACAAGGCGCACCTTCGCCGCGAGATGGCCGTGGCGCTGCGCGCCTTCGGCGGGGCCACGCGCCTCGCCTGATCCCCCCTTCCGACAACCACCCTTCGACAATGGAGACCGTCATGCCCGACATCCGTGACCTGCCCGTCATGTGCATGGCCGATGCACAGAGCATCGGCTTCGCCGGCTTCAACGATGTGCCGCATAAGCCGATCGACGTACCCGATGGTGCGTTCACCATCATCACGAAGACCAGCGACGGCCGCCGCACCACCTTCAGCTTCCAGCCCTACGATACCGACGGCACCGCCCGCTTCTGCGATATCCAGTTCCACGATCGCGGCTCGACCATACCGAACGCCAATGACGGACGGTCGCCCACCTTCGACATGTTCGGGATCACGAAGGGCGGTCGCCACATCGTCGACACGCGCGCGCTGACCGAGGACATCAAGCCGTCGATCCTCGTGCTGCTGCTCGACCGCCAGACCGAGGAACGCCCCGTCGCCGTGCCGCGGCTGAAGAGCACGATGAGCGACCGCGATCTGGGTAATCTGCTGAACCGCGTCGCGGCCGTGATCGAAGCACCGAGCAGCGAGATCCGCTCCGATCGCGAAGACCTGGTGCGCCAGCTCACTGCCGAGGCCGCGAAGCGCAACCCCGACCTCTGAGCGCGCAGGAGAGGAGGGGGAGGGGCGGGACGAGCCGGCCATGGTCGCCGCGCCGTCAGATCGGAAACCGCCCCATGCGCAGCATCCTCGCCTTCTACGAGATCGACCGTGACTATGGCGGGCCCGAGGAGGGTGGCTGGTATTACGATTCCGGCACTTTCGTCCGCGCGATCGCCATCCATTTCGACGATGAGAGCGCCGTGCGCGCGATGCGTCGCGCCAACCGGCTGCTCGAACGCCTGCAGCGTCACCGGCCCAAGGTGGACTCCTGCCTCTACGCCGGCGGTCGGCACCGCGCCTACACATTCACCGGCCTGCCGCCCGAGCGCTTCCCCGCCACGCGTCCCGGCTACGAATGACCGGCGTGGCCCTTCCATCCTCCAGAACGGGAACCCGCGTCATGCACCGCATCCATCATTTCGACACCAGCGAAGCTGCCTACGAGGCAAGCCTCAATGAGTGGGACGTCCGCGAAGGCGACGTCTTGGTCATCGCGTCCGAGCAGATCGTCGGGCTCGCCTCGACGGAGCCGATCGCGATCACCATCGCCGCCGGGGCGCTGAAGACGATCGAGCCGATGTCCCGGGGCATGCTCCTCGACGAACTGGTTCACGGCGAGCGCGAGATCGGCCATGCCGTCGATGAGGCGCTGCGTCATGGGTGGCCCGTCGCGCCGCACTATCTCGCCTTTGCCAGCCCGGGTCGCTGTGTAACCCCGCAACAGGCCACGACGGGCGTGCAGTTCGACAATGTCATCGTCGCCGTCATCGTCGATGCGATCGATCACCGCATCACGGCGCTCACCGAGCGGGCCACGACGGTCGA
Organism: Alterirhizorhabdus solaris; assembly: GCF_007785815.1. Classification (GTDB taxonomy): domain Bacteria; phylum Pseudomonadota; class Alphaproteobacteria; order Sphingomonadales; family Sphingomonadaceae; genus Alterirhizorhabdus; species Alterirhizorhabdus solaris. The sequence goes on from NZ_VNIM01000005.1 coordinate 86,808, forward strand.
TCCGGAAAGCTCGCAAGGCCTGTTCCTCGCCCAGGGGCTGGCGCACCTGAAAACGGCTCGCTCGCGCTTCCGGGGCGACACCGGGGCGGACTGAGCGCCCCAGGGCCGAGGAGGGAAGGGGGC
>NZ_VNIM01000060.1 GCF_007785815.1 Alterirhizorhabdus solaris
CAGATCAGACGGATATCGCTTGGTCTTCCTGGCGATGTCGGACATCCGCCCTCGGCTCTCTTCGGTCCACATCCAGAGCCTGAATCACATCCGACCAACCGTGCAAAGCCTTTTCCAAACGGTCTCTGAGGCCTCCACTGCTGCCGCAAGATTATCATCCGCTTCTTTAAGAAGCTGCGCTGCATCCGGCGGGACATCCACTTCAAGAACACGAATGCTATCTAGCCCTGCGATGACCTCTACAATGTCACGTTCGAAAAGCGGATAAAATACAGGCGCGGTTGGTAGATTATGTCCTTTTTCGAACAAGTATCGGCCAAGTTTGGCTAACCTTGGCCCCTCCCAATTCCACTCAGCTGCTACATATCCGTCTTCAAAGAATACGATGTGACAGACGTCGATAAGCCCTTCGTCTTCTTGCAGTTCAAGCGTCTGGAGTTTGCCTCCGCTCTCAACATCGGGAAGTGAGCCAAGTCGAGTGCGACCGAAACGCATTCTAATTGGAAAATCGAGCCTGTCTGGAAAAACACAGAGCCTCGAATTAGTAATCGGGTCGTACTGGTATCTTCCTTGGTCCTCAAAGGGAAGATTCTCTATCCTCTGAAAAGATCCTGACAGTCTCTCCTTAAATTCGCTAAAATGCTCGAACTTAAAGAAGTACACTTTACGTAGAACACCATTTTCACCATCCGCCACTCTGCTTCCCCTATTTTATCTTGCTCCGCCCACTTTCAGTTTTGCTTGCTTTCACCGTCCCCAACAACGGCTTCAGATACCGCCCCGTATAACTCCGAGGCTCCTTCACCACCTGCTCGGGGGTGCCCACCGCGACGATCTCGCCGCCCTTGTCGCCGCCTTCGGGGCCGAGGTCGATCAGCCAGTCGGCGGTCTTGATGACCTCGAGGTTGTGTTCGATCACCACCACGCTGTTGCCCTGCTCCACCAGCGCGTGGAGCACCTCCAGCAGCTTGCGGACGTCCTCGAAGTGGAGGCCGGTGGTCGGCTCGTCCAATATGTACAGCGTGTTGCCGGTGGCGCGGCGGGAAAGCTCCTTGGCCAGCTTCACCCGCTGCGCCTCGCCGCCGGACAGCGTGGTCGCCTGCTGGCCCACCTTCACATAGCCAAGGCCCACCTCGGCCAGCATCGCCATCTTGTCGCGGATCGGCGGCACCGCCTTGAAGAACTCGACCGCGTCCTCCACCGTCATGTCCAGCACGTCGGCGATGCTCTTGTCGCGGAACTTCACCTCCAGCGTCTCGCGGTTGTAGCGGGCGCCGTGGCACACGTCGCAGGTGACGTACACGTCGGGCAGGAAGTGCATCTCGATCTTGAGCACGCCGTCGCCCTGGCACGCCTCGCAGCGCCCGCCCTTCACGTTGAAGCTGAACCGCCCCGGCTTGTAGCCGCGCGCCTGCGATTCAGGCAGGCCGGCGAACCAGTCGCGGATCTGGGTGAAGCTGCCGGTGTAGGTCGCCGGGTTCGATCGCGGGGTGCGACCGATCGGCGACTGGTCGATGTCGATCACCTTGTCGAGATATTGCAGCCCCTCGATCTTCTCGTGATGCCCGGCCAGCATCCGCGCGCCGTTCAGCGTGCGCGCGGCGGTGGCGTAGAGCGTGTCGATGGTGAAGGTGGACTTGCCCGAACCGGAGACGCCGGTGATGCAGGTGAAGGTGCCGAGCGGGATCGAGGCCGACACGTTCTTGAGGTTGTTGGCGGTCGCGCCCTTCACCGTCAGCTTCTTGCCGTTGCCCTTGCGGCGCTTCTCCGGCAGCGGCACGGACCGGCGGCCGGTGAGGTAGTCGGCGGTCAGGCTGTCCTCGTTGGCGAGGATCTCCTCCAGCGTGCCCTGCGCCACGACCGCGCCGCCGCGCACGCCGGCGCCCGGCCCCATGTCGATCACATAGTCGGCGGTGCGGATCGCATCCTCGTCATGCTCCACCACGATCACGGTGTTGCCCAGATCGCGCAGCCGCTTGAGCGTCACGATCAGCCGGTCGTTGTCGCGCTGGTGCAGGCCGATCGACGGCTCGTCCAGCACGTACAGCACGCCCGACAGGCCGGAGCCGATCTGCGACGCCAGCCGGATGCGCTGGCTCTCCCCGCCGGAAAGCGTGCCGCTGGTGCGATCGAGGTTGAGGTAATCGAGGCCGACATTGTCGAGGAAGCCGAGCCGCTCGACGATCTCCTTGAGGATACGCTCGGCGATCGCATTCTGCTGATCGTTGAGGTGCCTCGGCATGTCGCGGAAGAAGGCGAGCGCCGGGCCGACCGCGCGCCGCGTGGACATGCTGATGTCCTCGCCCGCGATCTTCACCGCGCGTGCCTCCGGCTTCAGCCGCGCGCCGCCGCACACCTCGCACGGGGCGGCGGACTGGTACTTCGCCAGCTCCTCGCGCATCCACGCGCTCTCGGTGGAAAGCATCCGCCGGTTGAGGTTGCCGATCACCCCCTCGAACGGCTTGCTGACCTCATAGGCCTTCCTTCCGTCGATGAATTTGAGCGTGATCGCCTTGCCGTCGGTGCCGTGCAGGATGGCGGCGACATGCTCGGGCGCCAGCTCGTTCCACGCGGTGTCGAGCGAGAAGCCGTAGTGCTTGGCGAGCGATGCCAGCACCTGCATGTAGTAAGGCGAGGGCGGGTTCGATTTCGCCCAAGGCACCACCGCGCCCTTCTTGATCGAGAGATTCTCGTTCGGCACCACCAGCTGCGGATCAAAATACAGCTTCTCTCCCAGCCCGTCGCACGCCGGGCACGCCCCCTGCGGCGCGTTGAACGAGAACAATCGCGGCTCGATCTCGGCGATGGTGAAGCCGGAGACGGGGCAGGCGAACTTCTCGCTGAACGTGATCCGGTTGGCCGGCACGCCGCCGACCCCGGCGGCGGCCGATCCCTTGGCCGCGCCCTTCTTGCTCGTGCCGGTGGCGGCGGCTTCCGCCTCGCCCTCGCGGCCGGGCACCACGCCTTCGGCCAGATCGACATAGGCCAGCCCGTCGGCCAGCTTCAGCGCCGTCTCGAAACTCTGCGCCAGCCGCGTGCCCGCCTCGGGGCCGACGACCATGCGATCGACCACCACCTCGATGTCATGCTTCAGCTTCTTGTCGAGCGCGGGGGCTTCCTCGATCTCGACGATCTCGCCGTCGATCCGCACGCGGGTGAAGCCGTTGCGCTGCCACTCGGCCAGCTCCTTGCGATATTCGCCCTTGCGCCCGCGCACGACGGGCGCCAGCAGGTAGAAGCGCGTGCCCTCGGGCAGCTGCATCACCCGGTCGACCATCTGGGAAACGGTCTGCGCGCTGATCGGCAGGCCGGTGGCGGGCGAATAGGGCACGCCCACCCGCGCCCACAGCAGCCGCATGTAGTCATAGATCTCGGTCACGGTCGCCACGGTGGAACGCGGATTGCGCGAGGTCGTCTTCTGCTCGATCGAAATGGCGGGGCTGAGGCCCTCGATATGATCGACGTCGGGCTTCTGCATCAATTCGAGGAACTGGCGCGCGTAGGCCGACAGCGACTCGACGTAGCGCCGCTGCCCCTCGGCATAGATCGTATCGAACGCGAGGCTCGACTTACCCGAGCCGGACAGGCCGGTGATGACCACCAGCTTGTCGCGCGGGATATCGACCGACACGTCCTTGAGGTTGTGCTCGCGCGCGCCGCGCACGCTGATGTGGGTCAGCATGGGGCGTGGCCCCGCTCGATGATGTGGCTCGACATAAGGCTCATGTTCCAGATTTGTTCGCATCGGGCAAGCAGGCGGCGGCGCTTGCCGGCCTGCGGATATAGGGCGGGCGCCGCCACTTCCTAGCCGGCGCGAACAGGGTTCCCGCAACGCTTAAGCGCATGCCCTCCATGCCGTTAACCCAGACAGCAACGAAGCCGATCCGCCCGCCCGGGTGGTGGCAACCTTCCCGGAAGGACATTCTGTGGTCACGCGTACGATCGACAATCCCACGCTGGAAAGCCTGCTGATCCAGGCGCTGAACGGCAGCGACCGGCTCGGCTACGATCAGGTCGCCGTGCACGTCGCCACCGCGATCGACGCGTTGCGCCGCGAGGTGACGCGCAGCCGCCCGCGCAGCGCCGCGCCGACGCTGTATCACATGGCCGGGCGCGGCTGATTCGAGGGCGCCCCCGCCCCGGCTCTCCCCCCTTTCGCAACGTGCCGGCGTTTATTATTCCGCACTTGCGAAACGGCGGAACGCGGCGCTTTCTCGCGCGCTTCGGGGCAAGCTATCGAACGGGGGTCTGGAACATGCGGCTGAGCATAGAGGCGGTGCTCGACTATCATATGGAGGAGCCGGTCGACGTGCTCCTCACGATCGAGGCGGCGCCCTTGCCGGACCAGATCATCATCGAGGATTCGCTGACGGTGGAGGGCAGCGGCCCGCTGCGCACCGTGGCCGGCGAGGACGACATCGGCCGCCGCACCTGGATGCATGCGGAAGGATCGTGGCGCGCCACCTATCGCGGCGTGTTCGACGTGACGCGCGACGTGCCCGCGCTGGAGACGCTGAAGGTGGCCCATCGCCGCGACCTGCCGGCCGAGGTGATCCCCTACCTATGGCCCAGCCGCTACTGCGAATCCGACCAGTTCGGCACCTTCGCCGAGCGTGAATTCGGCGAATACGAGGGCGGCGAAAAGGTACAGGCCATCGCCGACTGGATCTACGAGCATACCGACTACATTCGCGGATCGAGCGATTCGACGACGACCGCCAAGGATACCTTCGTGGAGCGGCAGGGCGTGTGCCGCGATTTCGCGCACCTGATGGCCACGCTGTCGCGCGCGTCGGGCATCCCCGCACGCGTCGTCTCTGCCTATGCGTGGCAGCTCGACCCGCCGGATTTCCATGCCGTCGTGGAGGTGTATCTCGAAAAGGGCTGGCACCTCGTCGATGCGACGCGGCTGGCCCCGGTCGAGGGGCTGGTCCGCATGGCGGTCGGCCGCGACGCGCTCGACATCGCCTTCATGACCGTGTTCGGTGGTTGCCAGCTGATCGAGCAGCGCGTGTCGGTCGAGCGACTGGACTGACCCGGCTGTGATCCGGCGACGGCAGGGCCTGTCGCCACGCCGGTTTCCGAAACGCAATTTTGTTCTTTCAATGTAACGACTTTGGCTGTTCTTCGTTTTGTACGGAGACCGCAATCAAAGTGGAACAGACCTTCTGTAGCGGAAGCCCCGACAGCGACCCGGACGGGCCGCCAACGTCGAAACCACGGTTTCCGTTTTCAGAAGGTTTGTTTCCATGACGACCAGCATTCGCTCCGTTTCGTTCATCCTCGCCGCCGGTCTCGCCATCGCTGTTCCCGGCGTTGCCTTCACCGCAGCCCCTGACGCGGACCAGCAGTCCGCAAGGGTTTCCTATCGCGACCTCGATCTCAAGAGCGAACAGGGCGTGGCACGCCTGCGCCAGCGCGTCCGCGCCGCGCTGACCGTCGTCTGCGGCCGGGCCGAAACGCGCGGACTCAACGCCAACGCGCAGGTCAACCGCTGCCGTGCCGCGGCTCTGGCGAAAGCGCAGGACAGCATGCAGCTTGCCGTCGCCACTGCCCGCACCGACACCCGCCTCGCACAGAACACCGCCCCGTCGATCGCGATCGGCGCGCGCTGACCATCGATGGCGGGCCACCCGGCCCGCCGGCAAGGCAACGCCCCCGGGCCGCGAGGCCCGGAGGCGTGGCCATGTCTGGGCGTTGTTCCCTCCCTGCGATGTCCCCTGTCCTGCCCATGCCGCGCCGTCGGGTCGCCTCCGGAACGGCCCGTTCGGCAATGCGTTGGCAACATACAGACAGGAGACGATTCATGGCAGACGAGAACGCGAACGAGGCGACCGGCGGCACCCACCCGACCACCCATGTCCGGGAGGGACGCGACTCCGGCGACGATGCACGGCTGAAATCCGATCCGTCGCTCGAGGATGCCAAGCTCGACGTCGCGCTGGACGAGACGTTTCCGACCTCGGATGCCCCGTCGAACACCCAACCCGGCAAGGGCAAGGATCCGGCTCCTTCCTCCGGCTACGACGCTGCCGCCGAGAAGGAACGGATGGACGCCAAGGAGTGAAACCGACGCCGCCCGGCCCGCGATCTCGCGGTACGGGCGGCTTCGAATTCGGCGTCGGTTACGGAAATGCGACGATCCGTTGACCGTCATGTTGCATTGCAACAGGAAAGATGCTCCCTTCGTGAATGCCGGGTGACGGCGCGATTAAGCCCTCCGCAACCAGGAGCGTGCTTGGATCGTAACTTGATCGATTACAGGTTCGGGGAGGTTGCAATGGGCGCCCAGTCGAGACCAGCGGACGGCGCGATGACGCTGTCGGAGATGAAGGAATTCGCCGGCTTTCCTGGCGCGACCCAACGGTACATCCGTCGTTCTCTCGATGTCGGGCTGGAGCGGGAGGATGCCCTCAGCCGCTGGTCTCGCGATGTGATCGAGGCCGCCAGCATCCGCGCCCAGCGCCGCGTGTACGAACGGCTGGACCACGTCCGCGACACGGTGCCCGACGACAGCGGCCTCGATGCGGTCGAACCGTTTCTCGCTCCGCTCGTCACGATGACCGCATTCGATCTGGGCCAGGATCGGCTGGCGAGCTTCGGCTCCTATCGCTTTCTTTACGAACGGCTGATCGGCGCCAATGTCCGTCCGTGGCTGCCGGGAGCCTTCTGCGCCGCCGCCGCCTTGCCTCACCTCCACCCGGAAAAGCGCCGGGTGCTGCTGCAGTCGATCAGTGAGGCTGCGGCCACGGCACCCGGCTGGTCCAATCGCGAGCCGAGTTTCTTCCCCGAATGGGTGGAAAAGGTGGAGATGCGGGCGAACTGAAATCCGGGCCGTCGCCTCGTCGAACGGCGGCGGCTCCCGGATCAGGCTTTTGTGCTGCCGTTGCCGAACAGAATGGCCTTTGCCTTGTCGTCCATTTCCCCCGGCTGCGGATTGACCTGTTCGGCCAGGGCATAGGCCGCGACCGTAGCGGGTCGCACGGCGATCGCATCGAACCACCGCTTCACGTTCGGGAAGTCGGCCAGATCCTGATCCTGCTTCTCGTGCGAGACGATCCACGGATAGATCGCCATGTCCGCGATCGAATAATCCGCCCCCGCCACGAATGCCCGGTCCGCCAGTCGCCGGTCGAGCACGCCGTACAGCCGCGCGGTTTCACGGACGTAACGGTCGATCGCATAAGGGATTTTCTCTGGCGCATAGCCGTTGAAATGGTGGTTCTGCCCGGCCATCGGCCCCAGCCCGCCCATCTGCCAGAACAGCCATTGCAGGACCTCCGCCCGCCCGCGCAGGTCGGCGGGAATGAAGCGGCCGGTCTTCTCGGCGAGATAGAGCAGGATCGCGCCCGATTCGAACACGCTCACCGCCGCGCCGCCATCGGCCGGTGCATGATCGACGATCGCCGGCATCCGGTTGTTGGGCGATATTTGCAGGAACGCCGGCTCGAACTGCGCGCCCGCCCCAATGTTCACCGGCACGATCCGGTAGGGCAGCGCCGCCTCCTCCAGAAACAGGGTCGCCTTGTGGCCGTTCGGCGTGGGCCAGTAATACAGATCGATCATCGAGTGCCTCCGATTTCCACCCCCACATAGGCACGGCCCCGCGCCCGCGCATCCGCCCGATGCGCCTGCGCTCGTGCAGCGTCTATCCGCCGGCGCGCGGCAGCGGTGCGGGGGCACCGCCGATCCGGCGCAGCAGGCGCGGCAGCGGGGCGTTTCGGTCCATCCACGCGGCATAGTCGCGATAGGCCGGGTCGGCGCCCAGATGCCGTTCCTCGGTCCGCGCCCGCCAGTAATAGACGCCGCTGACCGCCGCGATCGTCACGGTGTTGCGCACCATGTCGGTCATGCTGCCGGTGGTGACGAGGAACGGCATGGACGAGAGCCACCAGAACAGGTTCTTGGACAGATACGCCGGGTGCTTGCTCCAGCGATACGGCCCGTGCGTCAGGATGCCGCGATGGGTGAGGTTGGAGAAGCGCAGCCCGAACGCCACCGTCGCCCACGCATAGATAGCGGTCAGCGCCACCAGCCCCGCCCCCGCCAGCGCCAGCGCGATCGGGTGGCCGGCCAGCCACGCGCTCCATTCCTGCGTGCCGGTGTGATAGTAGAGCGGCCCGCCCTGCCCCATCAGGATGAAGGGCGGATAACAGATCAGCGCCGCCGCCCACCCGGCCGCATAGGGGTTGGCCGAGCGGATGTGCGCGTCGAGCGGCTTCATCGTCAGCAGATAGCCCACCGTCGCCATCGCCACGTCGATCAGGAACATCACGGCGATCAGCCACTGCGTCAGCGATACCGGATCGGCGAGCGCGACGCCCAGGTCCCCCCGCACCACGTTGCCGTAATTGCCCGGCACGATCGAGATCATGAAGGCCGTGAAGAACCCCTTCACCGCCCACTGCCGCGCATGTTCGGCCAGCGCCTCACGATCGACCTCCCCCTGCCCCAGCAGCAGCGCCCCCAGTGCGAACGCGCCATCGCGCGGCTCGATCAGCCGGCGATCGAGCCACAGCACATAGGGGATCGACAGCACCACCAGCACCGGCGCGGCGACCGTGAAGAAACCCATCGCGAACGCATAGCCCCCCTCCCAGTACCAGCGGCCGCAGGCATAGAAGATCGCGATCGCGCACCAGGTGGACCACAGCCCGGCCAGCTTGGTGAGGCTGGTGTCGAGCGTGTCGCGCCACGGCCGGGGCGGCACGGTCCAGTCGATCCCGGTGGTGGGACTGCGATGAACGCGATCGACCAGCAGCGACCACAGCACCATCGGCACCCCGCAGGCGACGAGCGCGACCAAAGCGGCGAGCGGCCCGTCCATGCCGAACGAGCGCGCCAGCAGCATCCAGCCGGCCAGCCCCGCCAGCCCGGCCAGCCCCCCGCCGCCGCTGACCGCCGATGGCGGGCGCGGATCGGCGGTCGTCCCGGGCGCGCCCGGTCGGTCGGTCCGAGTCTGCTCGCCTTGCTCCACCTCTTCAGCCCCCGTCCGCCTGCCTGCGTTGCTATAGGCCAGGGATGACCGGGTGGTGAAGGGCCGGCAGTTGGCGGATGACGCCGGCAGCCGCTATGGACACGCGATGCCCGGCCCGCTCGCCACCCTGATCGCCCGCCCGATGCTGGGCCAGGCCCGCCGCGCCGCTCGCGCCGGCGACTGGGCGGGCGCCGCAGACCGCTATGCCGCGCTGATCGCCCGCGGCCTCGCCACCCCGCGCGATCATGTCCAGCGGGGCCATGCGTTGAAGGAGACCGGCGATCTTGCCGGCGCCGAGGCAGCCTATCGCTCCGCCACGACCGCTTTTCCGCTCGATGCCGATGCGCTGCGCCAGCACGGGCTCTTCCTGCGCCATCATGGCGACCCGGAACATGCCGCCGACGTGCTCGCCCGCGCGCTCGCGCTCGATCCGGACGATGGCGCCATGCGCGACGATCTCGCCGGCACCGCGCTGGCCGGCGCCGGGCTGGACGAGCGGATGATCGGCGCGCTGCTGGGTGGGGCGGACGTGCCTCCGGCCCTGCCCGGCCCCCTGCGACGTCTGCGCGCATGGTGGCACCGCGAGGCCGGCCACCGCCATGCCCGCAGCCGACAGCCCTGGGGCGCGGTGCGCCACTATCGCGCCGCGCTCGCCGCCGATCCGCGCCAGCCGGCGGTGCTGGTGGCGCTCGGCGATGCCGCGATGGCCGATGGCGATGCGATCGGTGCGGTGCATGCCTATCGGCTCGCGTTGTTCCACCGCCCGCGCGCGCCGCTGGTGTTCGCCGCGCTCGGCCGTGCGCTGGCCGCCGCCGGGCGGCGGGCGGCGGGGCTGCAGGCGATGCTGGCGGCGTGGCGGCTGTCACCCGGCCTGCCCGCTGCCGCCGCCGCGCTCACCGCCGCCGGCTGGACCGCCGCCGATCTCGTCCGCCTGACCGAGCGCAGCTGGGGGTTCCTCGAACCGGCAGCGCCCGACGGGCTGGATCGTCGCGAGCGCGCGATCTGGGCGCATCTCGCCTTTGCGCTGGCCGGGGAGTAGGCCTGTGCGGATCGTGATCGACCTGCAAAGCTGCCAGAACGGCAGCCGCACGCGCGGCATCGGGCGGGCCGCGATGGCCCTCACTCGCGCAATGATCGCCGCGGGGCGCGACCATGATTATATCGTCCTGCTCAGCGATCGCTTCCCGGGCACGATCCTGCCGATCCGCCGTGCGCTGGCCGATCTGCTGCCGGCGGAAAAGATCGCCGTCTGCGCGCTCCCCTCGCGCACCGCCTCCGCCGATCCGAACAATGCCTGGCGCAACCGCGCCGCCGAGATCATGCTGGCCGACTTCGTCGCCGTCCTCGCGCCCGACCTGCTGTTCATCCCCAGCCTGTTCGAGGGGTTCTGGGACGAGATGGTCACCGCAGTGGCGCCGGCATCGTACCGTACCGCCGTGCTGCTGTACGATTTCATCCCGCTCGACCACGCCGACATCTACCTGCCCGGTGTCGGCATCCGCACCGCTTACTATCGCAAGATGCGCGCGGCGGCGGCGGCGGACCTTCTCCTGGCCGATTCGCATCACGTCGCGGGCGAGGCCGTGGTGAAGCTGAGCGTGCCGGCGGACCGGCTGGTGGCGATGCCGCTCGGCGTCGATCCCGGCTTCCGCCCGCCCCAGCCCGGCGCGGATCACGCCGGGCTGATGGCGCGGTACGGCATTACCCGTCCGTTCGTGCTGAACACCAGCCCGTTCGAGCCGCGCAAGAATATCGGCGGGCTGATCGCCGGGTTCGCCGCGATGCCGGCGACGCTGCGCGACGCGCACCAGATCGTCCTCGTCGGGCGGGTGAAAGATGCCGCGCGGCAGGCCATCGCCGCGCTTGCCGCCGGGGCGGGGCTGCCCACCGATACGGTCGTGCTGGCCGGCTTCGTACCAGACGAGGACCTCGTCGCGCTTTACGGCGCGTGCGCGCTGTTCGCCTTCCCGTCGCTGGGCGAGGGCTTCGGCCTGCCGGTGCTGGAGGCGATGGCGTGCGGCGCATCCGTGATCGGATCGAACACCACCAGTATCCCCGAGGTGATCGGCCGCGACGACCTGCTGTGCGACCCGACCGATCCGGCGGCGATCGGCACGGCCATGGCGCGCGTCCTGAACGACGCCGGACTCAGGCGAGAGCTGGCGGCATGGGGGCCGGCGCGCGCTGCGCTGTTCAGCTGGGAGGCTACCGCCGCGACCGCGCTCGACGCGTTCGAGCGGACCTGCGCTGACCCGCTGCCTGCACGGCCTGCGCTGGCGGATGCCTCGCCCGCCTCAGCCCGCCCCCACCTCGCGCTCATCTGCGATGACAGCGGTGCGGCGCTGGCAGAGCCGCTGCTGCGCGCACTCGACACGGACTTCGTGGTGACGGCGGTGGTGCCCGGTGGCGCACTTGCCGATCCGTGGACGGCGGCGAATTTCGACGCGCATGACTTCGGATGGTTCGAGCGACATGCCCCGCGTTTCGATCACATCCTCTACGTGGCCGCGTTCAGCGCCGCACCGGTTGCGGATTTGATCGCCGAGTTCCCCGGCGTGCTGCTCCTGGTGGATCGACCTGGCGATGCCCCCGAATCGTCTCGCCTGCGCGATCTGTTCGCGACCGGCGGTTTTGCCGCGATCCTCGACGCGCAGGAACGCCCCGCCCGCCCGGCACCGCGCGGCGCGACGCTGCTCCGCCATACGACGGGGTCCGTGATCGAAGGCGTCGGCGACTTTCCGTCTCCGGGCGCGAGCAAACACATCGCGGCTGCCGCCGTCGCCCGGCTGGTGACCACGATCCGCAGGTCCGTGCCCACCACGCCCGATCCACGCCGCGTTCTGGCTCAGGCCCTGCCCAGGGCCGTCCGCGAAACCCGCCCGACAGCCGACGATCTCGCGGAGGTGGCAAAAGCGGCGGCGCGCAACGACGCGCTGCGCCGTGCGCCGATGACACTGGTGGATGTCTCCGCGCTTGCGGACGGCATGCCGACCCCGGCACGGCAAGCCGCGCTCAGAGCTCTATTAAAGATCGGCAACAAGCAGCTTCATTATGTCAGCGTGACCGGGAGCATGCTCGTGATCGCGGATCGTCTGATCGCCGGCGCTCTGGGGATCACCCCGGACGTCTTCGCAGAAACCGCGTTCTTTATCCGCCCCGGTGACCGCCTGATCCGGACAGTCGATTTCGGCGACGGCAGCGGCGCGGCTTCCCCCGCCTCTACCGCGGCCGAAGAGGCCGGCGCTAAGATTCTCACGCTGGCCGGGCCTGCTCTCGTGCGATTTCTCGCCGATCCGACGATCATTGCAGGCCCGCTTGCTATTCCAGACTAAATCGAACCTGGGCGGCACATTATGGTGCCATCAAAGCCTCATAAACCGCCAAACCGAAACGGTCCGGCCTCTACAGAGAGGGAACCGTCACGCCCTGCGACGGTCGACCGTTCAACGACCCCGGCTAAGCTCGTCGACCTCGTTCATGATCGTCTGCAAGGCGGTACGCCCGGTCGTCGGCACCTGATCCCGGCGCGACGGCAGCTTGCCCTCGGTCAGTAACGCCTCGAGCGCCACTCGACCCCGTGCAACCCGGCTCTTGATCGTGCCAACGGCGCAGCCGCAGATCTCGGCCGCTTCCTCGTAGGCAAAACCGCCTGCGCCAACCAGAATCAACGCTTCGCGCTGCGGCTGCGGCAGATGAAGCAAGGCACGCTGCATATCGCCAAGCTCTACGTGTCGATCCTGGCTGGCTGGTGCGGCCAGAAGCTTCGATGCGGTCAGTTCGTCCCACTCGCCCTTGAACCGTGCCCGGCGCATCTGCGACAGGAACAGATTGCGAAGGATGATGAACGTCCATGCCCGCATGTTCGTACCGGCCTGGAAGCGCTTTCGCGCCGCCCAGGCCTTCAGCAGTGTTTCCTGCACCAGATCGTCGGCAAGATCGCGATTGCCCGACAGCGACCTGCCGAACGCGCGCAGGTGCGGGATGACGCGCCCGAGTTCGACCTTGAACTCTTCGTCCGAAAGCGGCACCGGCTCGACATAATCGTCTCGCGCCTGATCGTCCTGCATCCACGCATCCCACGGTAGTGTCATTGCCGAAACGGCTTATCGACCCGCCCAACATAGCGCGCGGGTCGCATTTTACGAGCCGTCCGGCGCTCTATTCCAACGATTTAACGCCAGAAGAACAGGATCGCCGCGAAAAGGATCACGATCAGGACGAGCGATATCGACAGGACATAACGGGTCACATGGGTCGACGCGCCCGCCCGGGCCTCCTTGCGGGTCAGATGGACCTCTTCATCAGCCATGTCGCCAACCCTCCTCGTTATCGTCCCGTTACAAACGTCACGCCGTGCGGCTGGTTCCGCCGCACGGCCCGGCGCATCAGGCGGGGACGGTCTGGAGGTCGAAGAACAGCGCCTGGGCGATCGCCGCCTTCACCGTGGAGCGCTGGAACGGCTTGGTGATGAGGAAGGTCGGCTCGGGCCGCTCCCCGGTCAGCAGCCGTTCGGGGAAGGCGGTGATGAAGATCACGGGTACGGAGAACTCGGCGAGGATGTCCTTCACCGCGTCGATGCCGGAGCTATCGTCCGCCAGCTGGATATCGGCCAGCACCAGCCCCGGGCGTTGCGCCATCGCCTGCGCGACCGCCTCGTCGCGCGTCACCGCGACGCCGGTCACACCGTGGCCGAGATCGCGCACGATCGTTTCGAGATCCATCGCGATGATCGGTTCGTCCTCGATGATGAGTACCTCGGCGCGCGTGTGACGCTCGATCTCGGCCAGTGCGTCGGCGACGAGCGTATCCACCTCCGAAGCGGTCAAGCCGATCAGGTAGCCGGCATCTTCCGAGGTGAAGCCCTCCATCGCCGTCAGCAGCAGGGCCTGGCGCGAACGCGGCGTGACCTGGGCGAGGCGAGCCTGGGCGATCGACTCGCTCTCGCCGTCGTCGATCACGGTATCGGCGGGGTCATCCGCATTGGTCGACGCCCAGATGCGCTGGAACGTGCGGTAGAGGCCGAGCCGCGCATCGACATCGCGCGGAAAATCGCCCGGCGCCGCGACGATCGCCTCGAGCGCGGCACGGACATAGGCATCGCCGTGCGTCTGGTTGCCGGTAAGCGCCCGCGCATAGCGACGCAGGAAGGGAAGATGCGGGGCGAGTTCCTGGCCGAGCGACATGTGATGCGGTACTCCGTGGATGCGACAAGGATTGTGCCTTGCGCCCTAGATGATTGGCGCGGGGGCCGAAAGCAAGCGCGCCAACGCCCTGCCCGCTTCCCCCGAAGCGCAGACCGGCCGCATCGCGAACGACTGCACGGGAGGGGGAACCAACTACGGAGTTTTTTGTTTCCTCGCAGCGAAGGCCATTTTATCGGCCCGCATCGCAGGTTCTGGTACGATCCGGGACAAGCGAGCGTGATTGACGGTTTCGCTTGTGTACGCGCGGGCCGATGCGTGGATTGGGGGAGCGGCGCATCCGGCGCGCGGATGTTTCGGTCGATTGTCGCGAGGGGAATATCGAGTTGGGTGCGAAAGATGACAGGAAGGGGCAGGCGGATGCCGCAGCTCCGCGCAAGTCGGCGATCCGGGAAGATGTCGCCGGCGGCAATGTCGGCAACGCCCTTCGGACCGTGTACGACCAGACGGTCAACGAGGACATCCCGGGTGAGATGCTCGACCTGCTCGGCAAGCTTGCCTGACGGCAGCGTCGATGCCGTGAACGTGGACCTTCCCTTCGATTTCGTTCCCCGCGCCGGGAAAGGCGCATGATGTCCAGCCTGTTCGGCCGGCTGTCGACCGGCATGAAGATGCTGCTGATCCTGTCGGCAGCGCTTCTGCCGCTCGGCATGATCGCCATTTTCGCGTCGATCGAGTCAGCCAAGGCGAACCGCCTTACCCGCGAGGCGGAGGTTCGCCTCATCGCCGCCGAAAGCGCCCGTCGGGTAACTGTCGCGATCTCCACCGCCTCCTCCGCGCTGCGCAGCGGCTTCGCCGCCTCGGGTGTCGTCGATACCGCCGATTGCCGGCGGATGCTGGGGGCGATCGCCGCTGCCAAACCATATCGCATCGATCTGGGCATCTTCGACTCGGCGGGGCGGCGCATCTGCGTCACCGGTGGCTTCACCCCGAACGTCGCGATGCCCCCCGCCGCCGGTATCGGCACCGAGGTGCGCGTGGTGGAAAGCGAGAGCCTGCTGCGGTTCAGTGTCGGTGGATTACCGGGCGGCGAAGTAGCGGTGGGCGAATTGCCGCGCGAGACGATCGTCGCACTGCTCGCCCTCCCGCGCGAAGATGGCGCCTACGGGGCCCGCCTGCGCGAGGGCGACGCCGTCATCACCATGTCCCGCTCCGCCCGAGATACCGGACCGCTCGCCCGCAAGGTGCTGGTGGCGGCGCCGGTGGCAGGGGGTCAGATGTCGCTGGAGCTCGGCAGCCCGCCCACCCCGATCCGCGCGATCGAGGTGCTGATGATACTCCTGCCGATCCTCATGTGGCTGGCCGCCGCGCTGATCGGCTGGATCGTGGTCGATCGGCTGGTCCTGCGGCCGCTCGGCCAGTTGCAGCGCGCGATCACCGCTTATGGCGATGCCAAGGGCACCCTGCGTCTGCCGACCCTCACCACGCCCTCACGCGAGATCCGCGCATTGGCGGAAGCCTTCTCCGCCGTGACCCGGACGCTGACGGCGCATGAGGCCGAGCTGGAAAACGGTCTGGCGCGCCAGACCAAGCTGACCCGCGAGGTGCATCACCGGGTCAAGAACAACCTCCAGGTCGTGTCCAGCCTCATCAACCTGCATGCACGCGGCGTGGCCAACCCGGAGGTCGGCGCTGCCTATGCCTCGATCCAGCGGCGGGTCGATGCGTTGGCCGTCGTCCACCGCAACCATTATGCCGAGCTGGAGGAGAACCGCGGCGTCGGCCTGCGCCCGCTGCTCGGCGAACTGGCGTCCAATCTGCGTGCGACCGCGCCGCCCGAGGCCGCGAGCATGGCAATCACGCTCGAATTGCTGCCCGCCTTCGCCTCGCAGGATGTCGCCGTGCCGGTGGCCTTCATGGTGACGGAACTGGTCGAGCTGGCGATGATCTGCGACCCGCGAGGTGGCGTGGCGATCCGGCTTTCGGCGGGGGACCGACCGGATCGCGCGGAATTATCGGTGGTGGCGCCGGGATTGATCGACGAAACCTGCCGGGACCACCCCTCCCATGGCCGCTCGTCCCGCGTGCTCGAAGGTCTTTCGCGTCAGTTGCGCGCGCCGCTCGATCGCGATCCCGCGATCGGCCGCTATTCGATCGCGATCACGATCGTGCCCGCCGACGACGTGGAATGAACCCTTGTTCGCCGGCTGTGACCGGCGGGTGAAGCACCTTGCTCCTTCGTCATCCTCGGCCCTTTTGGGCCATGATCGGAAAGAGTTGAAAAAACCATCGTTCCGGGAACCGGCGAAGGCCCGGAAGGTTTAATACCACGGACAGCGACTTTATGCCCCCCCGCTCTCGCTGTCCGACATCAAGGTCCGGAACCGCTGCTCCTCCCCCGACAGCGTTCCGGACCCAATTTTTTATTCCTCTGCGAAATATCCAGCCGAATGTTGGCGAGGCGGAACAATGCCGTTCGCCAGACATTATTTGCCCGGTCCTCCCGGACGGCGTGCCGCGCCGGAGGTACAGGGTTAGATAAGGGAGCTTAAAATGGTTCGTAAGATCTTCGCACTCGCGCTCGTGGCTGGTGGTCTGATGACGGCGGCATGCAACACCGTCGAAGGCGCCGGCAAGGACGTCTCGTCCGCTGGCACTGCGGTTTCCAAGGCAGCCGACAACTCCAAGTAAGGCTCCCAGCTAAACAAAGGCCCCGTCGGGAAACCGGCGGGGCCTCTTGTTTGTCCAGCGCATGCCAAAATACGGGTTTACAGCGGCACGACCTCGCTCGCCTTTTCACGCGCGCGCTTGCGCTCGGTGAACCAGATCGCGATCAGCGCGAGTTCGTACAGCAGGACCAACGGCACCGCGAGCAGCAGTTGCGAGAAGACGTCCGGCGGCGTCAGCACGGCCGCGATCGCGAACGCACCGACGATGGCGTACCGCCGCCCCGCTATCAACTGCAACCGCGTCACGATGCCGGCGCGTTCCAGTAGCATCAGCAAGACCGGCAACAGGAACGCCACACCGAAGCCGAACAGGAATTTCGTGACGAACGACAAATAGTTTCCGACCGCCGGCAGCGCTTCCTGCTGAATGCCGCCGAGGTTTCCCTGATAACCGAGCAGGAAATGCAGCGCGAGCGGCATGGCGACGTAATAGGCCAGCGCAGCGCCACCGAGAAACAGGATCGGCGTCATCAGCAGGAAGGGCAGGAACGCCCGTTTCTCCTTGGCGTAGAGGCCCGGCGCGACGAACTGCCAAAGCTGGCTCGCCATGATCGGAAAGGCCAGCATGATCGCGGCGAAAAACGCTACCTTGATCTCGGCGAAGAACGCCTCGAAGATATCCGTGTAGATGATCCGCCCCTGCCCTGCCCGCAGCAGCGGCTGGACGAGGAAAGCGAAGATCGGCCGCGCGAAATACAGGCATAGCGCGAATGCCCCGCCCAATGCGGCAAAGCTCCACAGCAGCCGGCGGCGCAGCTCGATCAGATGCTCCATCAGCGGCGCGCGCGTCTCGTCGAGGTCCTTCATCGCGGCGGCTGACCTTCACCGGGGATCACCGCACCCGGCAGCGGCCGCATCACCGCGCCATGTGCGGGATCGACCGCGCCAATGCCGGCAGGCGTATGATCGTCTGGATGGTCATCGCCCGGCTCGTCATCGACCAGGCCGCTACGCAGGGAAGACGCTTCACTGTCGCCGGTCGGGTCCGGGTGGGGCGGATGTTCGCGCATGATGCGCTCGTTCTCCGCTTTCCACTTCTTCTCCATCTCGTCCAGTTCGGCCTGACGCACCATCTCGTCGAAGCCGGAGCGGAATTGGCGGGCCACCCCACGCGCACGACCGACCCACTGGCCCACCACGCGCATCACGCGCGGCAGATCCTTCGGTCCGATCACGACGAGCGCGACCAGCGCCACGAGCAGCAGTTCGGTCGGCGCGATATCAAGCATCGATCGGGGCGGTATCCGGTGAAAGGACGGCCGAGGCCGGATCAGTTGGCGGGGCGGTCGTCCTGCATCGGGCGCAGTTCACGGTCGGGATTCGGCTCGATGGGCGCTTGCGTCTGCAGGCGCGCAGCCGGGCGCGGCGTGGCGGGCTCGTCGGCATGGTCGTCTTCCGACATGCCCTTCTTGAAGCTTTTCAGGCCCTTGGCGACATCGCCCATCATATCGGAAAAACGGCCCTTGCCGAACAGCAGCAGCACGATGATGCCGACGATAAGCCAATGCCAGAGGCTGAGGCCACCCATGATGAATCTCCTTGATCCCCCCTCATCTAGTCGTCCGCGCCGTCCTTTTCCACCTCCGACTGCGCGGGGCCGTCCGCCAGTGCGGTTTCCAGCGCCAGATCGACCGGGTCGAGCAGCCCGGCCGCACGCAGATCGTCGATGCCGGGCAGGTCGCGGCGGCTGGCGAGGCCGAAGTGGCTGAGGAAGCCCGGCGTCGTCGCATACAGCAGCGGGCGCCCCGGCACCTCGCGCCGGCCGGCGGGGCGCACCCAGCCCGCCTCCATCAGGACGTCGATCGTCCCCCTGGAGATCTGCACGCCCCGGATCGCCTCGATCTCGGCGCGGCTGACCGGTTCGTGATAGGCGATGATCGCCAGCGTCTCCACGCCCGCGCGGCTCAGCCGGCGCGGCTCCTCCCGCTGGCGGCGCAGGATATGGGCCAGATCGGGCGCCGTCTGGAAGTGCCAGCGCCCACCGCGCTCGACCAGATCGATGCCGCGCCCGGCATAAGTGGCGGCGACCCGCGCCAGCGCCGCAGCGATCCCTTCGCGCGTCCCGATGGCGGCGGCGATCTCGGTCGGTGTCATCGGCAGCTCCGCCGCGAACAGCGCAGCCTCGATCGCACGGGCCAGATCGTCCGGTTCCGCCTCACTCACAGCGCGCGGATCATCAGGGGAGCGAAGGCAGCGTCCTGCGTCAATGCTACCTTGCCCTGCCGCGCCAGTTCCAGCGCAGCCAGGAAGCTGGAGGCGAGCGCCGAGCGGCGGTAATCCGGGTCGGGCGCGTCGGGCAGGAAGGTTTCGAGCGCGGCCCAGTCTATCTCCCGGCCGATCAGCGCCTCCACCCGCCGGATCGCCTCCTCGAGGCTCATCACCGGCCGCCGCGAGACGATATGGATCGTCTCGACGCCCCGTGCGCGCACCGTGCCGTACGCGGCGATCAGGTCGAACAGGCTGGCCTGCCACGCCGGTGTCCGCACCAGCCGCAATCCCTCCGGCGCGCCGCGCGGGAACACGTCGCGGCCGATCCGGTCGCGCGCCAGCAGCCGGGCGCCGGCCTCGCGCATCGCATCGAGCCGCTGAAGCCGCAGGTGCAGCCGCAGCGCCAGCTCCTCGGGGCTGGGGTCCGCCTCCGGATCGCCCGGCAGCAGGAGGCAGGATTTGAGGTAGGCGAGCCATGCCGCCATCACCAGATAATCGGCGGCGATCTCCAGCCGCATGTTGCGCGCCTGCGCGATGAAGCGGAGATACTGCTCGGTGAGCGCCAGAATCGAGATCTCGCGCAGGTCCACCTTCTGCGATCGCGCCAGCGTGAGCAGCAGGTCGAGCGGCCCCTCCCACCCGTCCAGTTCGAGAGTGAGGGTGTCGGCGTCGCCCGGCTCCGGCGCCGCGTCAGGCATAGGCCAGCAGCGCGTCGCGTTTGGCGACAAGATCGGCGAACGGCGTGGCCGGGGCGGCGCCCGCGATCGTCGCCATCGCGCGGTCGAGCCGGGCGCGTGCCTCGCTGCCGATCTCGCCCACGCCGGCCGCCACCGCGACCATTTCCGCCATGTCCCCCGAGCAATGCAGCGCGATGTCGCACCCCGCCGCCAGCACGCCGCGCGCGCGGGTCGTGAAGTCGCCCGACAGTGCGTGCATTCCGAGATCGTCGGACATCAGCAATCCGTCGAAGCCGATGCGCCCGCGGATCACGTCGCCGATCACGGTGGCGGAGAGGCTGGCACACTCGGACGCGTCCCAAGCGGGATAGACGACGTGCGCGGTCATCGCCATCGGCGCGTCGGCCAGCGTGATGAACGGCGCGAGATCGCGTTCCAGCGCGGCAGCGTCGGCCGTCACGACCGGCAACTCGACGTGGCTGTCGGCGGCGGCGCGACCGTGGCCGGGAATGTGCTTGACCACACCGACCACACCGCCCGCGCGCAACCCCTCGATCGTCGCGCGGCCGAGGGCGGCGACACGCATCGGCTCGGCCCCGAACGCGCGGTCGCCGATGATGTCATGCCCCTCCGGGTCGCGCACGTCGAGCAGCGGCAGGCAATCGACGTTGACCCCCACCTCCACCAGCATCGCCGCGATCGCCTGCGCGTTCGCCCGCGCCGCCTCGATCGCCGACATGGGCGCGACATCGTACAGCCGGTCGAACGCCTCGCCATTCGGAAAGACGGGCCATTCGGGGGGCGCCATGCGGGCGACGCGGCCGCCCTCCTGATCGATCAGGATCGGCACGTCGGCGCGGCCGGAAAGCGCGCGCAAATCGTCGGTCAGCGCCTTCATCTGCGCGCGATCGACGCTGTTGCGGCGGAACAGGATGTAGCCGGCCGGGTCCACCCGCGTGAAGAAAGCGCGCTCGTCGGCGGAAAGCGTGGGGCCGGCGAGGCCGAGGAACAGAGGGGTCATGGGGGCAGGCTCCGGTTACCGCGCGGGTCTAGCCCAGCCGACCGTGCGATTCCAGCGTGGGCGATCGTGCGGCGTCCTCGGGAGAACCTGATGCGACACTCCTCCCCCGGGCGACGTCGCGGGGCTGCCAGAGGCGTGGCGCTTCGTGTCTCGACTTCGCTCGACATAAGGGTGCTCGCCGATCGACATTCCGCGACGAGTCCCATCACACCGTCACCCCGGACCGGGGTCCGCGCTCAGGCAAACGCAGCGTCGAAGACCGCGGGCCGCGTCGGTTGCCGCATGGTGGGCCCCGGAACAGGTACGGGATGACGTTTTTTTCTGAAGGGCGTTGGCTTCCCTCGCCCATCGCCCGAAAACGCTGCGCCTGCCGATGCCCCGTACCCGACGCCTACCTGCCCCTCATCGGAACGACCCCCTTTACATCAGGGCGCGGTGCCGGCGGGGCGGGCTTCGGCGAGGATCAGGGCGAACCTGCCTTCCGCGTCGGTCCACTCCTGAACCGGCGTCCATGCCCCGGCGCGCAGCAGCAGGCGGGCGTCACGCGGGCCGTATTTGTGGCTGTTCTCGGTGTGGATCGTCTCGCCCTCCGTCATGGCAAACCGCTCGCCGCACACGGTGAAGGCCACGTCGCGGACTGCCTCCAGATGCATCTCGATCCGCGCCTCATGCTCGTTCCACCGCGCGCGATGACGGAAGGCGTCGATCGGGATGTCGCCCGCGAGTTCGCGGTTGATGCGATGGAGCAGGTTGAGGTTGAACGCCGCCGTCACCCCGGCCGCATCGTCATAGGCGGGCACCAGTACGTCGGGCGACTTCACCCGGTCCATGCCGATCAGCAGCATCGCCCCCTCGCCCAGCGTCTCGACCATCGCGCGCAGCAGGTTGACGGCCGTACGCGCCACCATGTTGCCGATCGTGGAGCCGGGGAAGAAGCCGAGCCGGGGCAGCGTGGCGATGCCTGCGGGCGGCTCGATCGGATAGGTGAAGTCCGCCTCCACCGGAATGATCGGCAGCTTGGGAAAGTCCGCCGCCAGCGCCGCCGCCGAAGCGCGCAGAAAGTCGCCGGAAATGTCGATCGGCACATAGGCCGCCGGCTCGATCGCGGCGAGCAGGTGCGGCGTCTTGGTGGAGGAGCCGGAGCCGAACTCCACCAGCGCCCGCCCCGGCCCCACCAGCCGAGCGACCTCGCCGGCGTGGGCCGCCAGCAGCGCCGTTTCGGTGCGGGTGGGATAATATTCCGGCAGGTCTGTGATCTTCTCGAACAGCTCCGATCCGGCGCGGTCGTAGACCCAGCGGGCGGGAATGGCGCGGGGGCGCATCGCCAGCCCCGCCAGCACGTCGGCACGAAACGCCGGATCGACGGCGGCGGTGGTGCGGTCGATTTCGAGCAGCATCAGAGATCCTTCGCCAGCCGGATGCCGGTGAACTGCCAGCGTTGGTGGGGGTAAAAGAAATTGCGGTAGCTGGCCCGCACATGCCCGCGCGGTGTCGCGCACGATCCGCCGCGCAGCACGAACTGGCCGGACATGAACTTGCCATTATATTCGCCGACCGCGCCTTCGGCCGGGCGGAAGCCGGGGAAGGGCAGATAGGCGCTGCCGGTCCACTCCCACACGTCGCCGAACATCTGGCGCAGCCCCGTACCGGCAGGTGCGGCGCGCGGGCGGACCGGGCCGGCCTCGTCGAGAAAGTTGCCGGCGGACGGATCGAGCGTGGCGGCCGCCGATTCCCACTCCGCCTCGGTCGGCAGGCGGGCGCCGGCCCAGCGGGCGAAAGCGTCCGCCTCATAATAACTCACGTGGGTGACGGGGGCCGCCGGATGCAGCGGGTGCAGCCCGTCAAGCGCGAACGCACGCCAGCCGTCTTCCTGACGACGCCAGTAGAGCGGCGCCTCGATCGCGTTGGCCTTCACCCAGGCCCATCCGTCCGCCAGCCAGTGGCGCGGATCGGCGTAGCCGCCGTCGTCCACGAAGCCGCGATACTCGGCGGTCGTGATCGGCCGGTCCGCCAGCGCGTGGGGATGCAGCAACGCACTGTGACGCGGCCCCTCGCAATCGAACGAGAAGCCGTCGCCGTCGTGGCCGATCTCGACGATGCCGCTGCGCCCCTCGATCCAGCGGACCGGTGCGGGCACCTGCGCCGGCACGTTGCGCGGGCGATCCCATACGGAGGGCACCAGCGGATTCTCGCCGAACAGGTTGAGGATATCGGTGAGCAGCAGCTCCTGATGCTGTTGCTCGTGATGGATGCCCAGTTCCACCAACGTGCGCGCCGCATCGGACAGGCCCGGCAGCGCCGCGGCCACCGCAGCATCGACATGGGCACGCCACGCCAATATCTCGTCCAGCGACGGGCGCGTCAACATCCCCCGCCGGTCGCGCGGATGGCGCGCGCCCTCGGCCTCGTAATAGCTGTTGAACAGGAACGCGAAACGATCGTCATAGGCGGCGTAGCCGGGCACGTGATCGCGCAGCACGAACGTTTCGAAGAACCAGGTGACGTGCGCGAGATGCCATTTCGCCGGCGAGGCGTCGGGCATCGGCTGCACGCTGGCATCCGCATCGGATAGAGGGGCGGCAAGCGCGGCAGTCAGCCCGCGCGCCTGCACGAAGCGCGCGACGAGTGTATCGCCCTGCGGCGCTGTGTATGTCATCTGTGGATTGTTCATCTCTGCCCTCGCCGCAACCGAACGAACGGAGCAATCTTTCGTTTCAGCGGCATGACCGCCACGCGTCTAGCGCGTCGCCCCCGGCTGCCACAGCACGTCGCCACCGGCGCGTGCGCTGATCGCCCGGCCAAGCACGAACAGATGGTCCGACAGTCGGTTGACATAGCCGAGCGCCTGCGGGTTCAGCGCCACCGTCGCGCCTGCCGCCACCGCCGCCCGCTCCGCCCGCCGCACGATCGCGCGGGCGAGGTGGACATGCGCCGCCGCCGGATCGCCGCCGGGCAGGATGAAGCTGCGCAGCGGCTCGAGATCCTCGTTCATCGCGTCGATCTCGCGCTCCAGTCGCTCGACCTGCGCGGCGGTGATCCGCAGCGTCATCTCGCCGGGGGTGAAATCCTCACCCGGCGTGGCGAGATCGGCACCGAGATCGAACATCTCGTTCTGGATACGGCCGAGCATCAGGCGAAACTGCGCGTCCTGTACGTGCAGGAG
The DNA here is from genome assembly GCF_007785815.1 of Alterirhizorhabdus solaris. Lineage (GTDB taxonomy): Bacteria > Pseudomonadota > Alphaproteobacteria > Sphingomonadales > Sphingomonadaceae > Alterirhizorhabdus > Alterirhizorhabdus solaris. The sequence continues at coordinate 23,917 of NZ_VNIM01000060.1, forward strand.
CGCGACGCCGATCGCGGAATTAGCCTCGTCGGCATCACCGATCGCCTGCATCCGGGGATCGGACTTGGCGACGCGCGAGCCATCGACCAGCCCGGTTTCGCCATGGTCGCCGGTGCGGGTGTAGATCCGGTTGAGCTTGACCAATTTCTCAGCCCGAGCGCGAGAGCATCAGCAGCAGGATCACGAAGATCACGGCCAGCGCCTGAAACATGATCCGCATCCGCATCATCTTGTTCTGGCGCATGCCCGAGACGCTGGGGCCGGTGCCGTTGAGATCGGCCTCGGTCGTCTGAAGGAAGACGATGATACCACGCACGAGCGCCCCGACCGCCGCCAGCGCGGATAGCACGATCAGAATGACGAGGAAGGTTTGCATGGGACTTACCTAATGGCTGGGCGTGACAAAGCCAATGCCGCGCCCGCGCAATCTTGTCAGCAATAGACGTGGATCAACCTCCTCCTCGCGCAATACGGCAAGCGCGGGGGCGCCATCGCGCTTGGCGAGGCGGCGGCCGTCCTCACCGGCCAGCAGCGGGTGGTGGTGGTAGCGCGGCACGGGCAGGCCGAGCAGCGCCTGCAACAGCCGGTGGACGTGAGTCGCCTCGAACAGGTCCACCCCACGCACCACGTCTGTTATCCCTTGCGCGGCATCATCGATGGTGACGGCAAGGTGATAGGAGACGGGCGCATCCTTGCGCGCCAGCACCACGTCGCCCAGCAGATCGGCGCGTGCCGGAACCGTGCCGGCCCCGGCATCGGTCCATTCGAGCGGGCCGGTGCGCGCGATCGCGGCGGCCATGTCGATCCGCCATGCGTGTGCCACGGCGGCGCGGCGGGCGGGGTCGTCGGGCAGCGCGCGGCAGGTGCCGGGGTAGAGCGGCGTCGGGCCATGCGGGGCGGTGGCGCTCGCGGCGATTTCGGCGCGGGTGCAGAAGCAGGGGTAGAGCAGCCCCATCCCCCGCAGCCGATCCAGCACGGCGGCATAGACCGGCAGCCCTCCGGACTGGCGGACGACCGGGCCATCCCACCCCCCCCCCTCTCTCTTCTACACATCTGCCGCTCCCGCCTACTCCTCACCTGTAGATACAGGCGGTGCGGCTCTCTGTTAAGACTAAAATCCACAGTTA
>NZ_VNIM01000061.1 GCF_007785815.1 Alterirhizorhabdus solaris
GGCTCATATCGCCCGCGCCATCGCGGACCACCACGCGCGCGTCAAGCGCGGCGACGGGCAAGCGGGCGCGTCAGGCGCGGCGGCGGGTGAACTGCGCGCGCAGTTCAGCAAGATTATAGGCGCGGAACAGGAAGGCGGCACCGAAGTAGGTCGCCGCGCCCGCCGCCATCATTGCCCCCAGTGCCACCACGCGCAGCAGCCACGGCCCGGCGGTGTAGGCATCCACCAAGGGGTTGAGCGCCAGCAGCAGCGCCGCCATCGCCAGCGTCGCCGCGCCCAGCCGCAGCGTGCGCGCCTTCAGCCGCGCATCCGCCGCGAAATGGTCGCGCCGGCGTAGCGTGAGATAGAGCAGCCCCACGTTGACCCACGCCGAGATCGCGGTGGAGACGGCCAGCCCGACATGCGCCAGCGGCCACACCAGCGCTAGGTTGAGCACGAGGTTCACCCCCATCGCCACCAGCGCGATCCGCACCGGCGTGCGCGTATCGGATCGCGCATAGAAGCCCGGTGTCAGCACCTTGATGAGCACGTAGGCGGGCAACCCGAACGAGAAGGCGGTGAGTGCGGCGGCGGTGGCGGCGGTATCCTGCACGGTGAACGCCCCGTGCTGGAGGAGCGCACGAATGATCGGCTCGGCCGACACCATCAGCGCCGCCGTGGCGGGCAAAGTGAGCAGCAGCGACAGTTCGATCGCGCGGTTTTGCGTGGCGGTGGCGGCGGCATCGTCGCCCCCGCCGATCTGGCGCGACAGCAGCGGCAATATCGCGGTGCCCACGCCGATGCCGATCAGCCCGAGCGGCAGCTGGTTCAGCCGGTCGGCGTAATAGAGGTACGACACAGACCCCTGCGGCAAAAAGCGCGCCGCCAGCGTGGTGGAGATCAGCAGGTTGAACTGCACCGCCCCCGCGCCGAGTGCGGCGGGCAGGATGATCGCCAGCAGCTTCTTCACATCCGGCGTCAGGCGCGGGCGTTTGAGCCGCAGCACGACGCCCGCCTGCCGGCACGACCAGATCAGCCACCCCAATTGCAGCACGCCGGAGACGGTGACGGCGATCGACTGGGTGCGCGCGGTGTCGATCTCCGAATGGCCGCGAAAGAACATCAGGCCGACGATCAGGCAGATGTTGAGCAGCACCGGGGCTGCGGCATTCACCCAGAAACGGCCGAGCGAATTGAGGATGCCGCCGAGCAGCGACACCAGCGAGATGAGCATCAGATACGGGAAGGTGATGCGGGTGAACTCGGTCGCCAGCGCCAGCTTTTCCGGCCCGCCATCGCGGAAACCGCCGGTCATCGCCCACACGATCGGCCAGGCGGCGAGCATCATCACAATGGTGAACACGATGAGGATAGGCAGCAAAACCGAAAGCACGTCCTCGGCGAAGCGCAGGCCGGCGGGCAGGCCGGCACGACGGCGGGCGGCGGCATCACCGCCGCTTTCCGCGCCCCGTTCCGCTTCCGCGATGGGGCGGTTGAACATCGGTACGAAGGCGGCGGCGAACGCGCCCTCGGCGAACAGGGCGCGGAACAGGTTGGGCAGCCGCCACGCGATCAGGAACGCATCGGAGGCGAACCCTGCGCCGACGAACCGCGCCATCAGCATGTCGCGCACGAAGCCGAGCACGCGGCTCACCAGCGTCAGCCCGCCGATCGTGGCGGTGTTGCGGACGAGGCTCATCGAAAACGAGGGCCGGAGATCATGACACTACACCCGCTCATCCGGAGGAGCCGCCGAGCGCGTCGAAGCGGCGTCTCGAAGGACGTCTAGGCGCGCGTCCTCCGAGACGGGCCTTCGCCGTCGCTCAGTCCTCCTCGGGATGAGCGGCGTCAAGGCAGCGCGAGGAAAGGCTTACGCCTCGCCCGCCGGCTCCGCGTTCACCAGCGCGGCCTGCGCCTCGTCCTGCTGCTGCATGTAGAGGGCGCCGAAGTCGATCGGCTCCAGCAGCAGCGGCGGGAAATTGCCGTCGCGGATCGCATCGGCCAGCACGCGGCGGGCGGAGGGGAAAAGCAGGCGCGGCGCCTCGGCAAGCAGGAACGGCTGAATCTGGTCTTCCGGCACGTTGCGGATGCCGAACAGGCCGGCATAGACCAGCTCGACCTGGAAGGCCGTCTTGTCGGCCGACGTAGCGGATACATCCACCTTCAGCGCCACCTCATGCACGTCGTCGCCCACCGTCTGCGCGCCGATGTTGAACTGCACGTCGATGCGCGGCTGACCCTGCCATTGATAGACCGCCGGTGCGTTCGGATTTTCGAACGAAAGGTCCTTCACATACTGCGCGATCATGCCGACCTGCGGCAGGTTGTCGTCGTTGCCGCCCTGATCGGCGCTGAACTGGTCGTCGGCCATCTCGTCTCGTCCCGCTCGATGATTTGAGCGCGGGCTATCAGGTGGCATGGGAGAGGGCAATGGCCGAGCACACCGCGATGCGCCCCGATGATCGCCGTTTGAAAGATGCGACCGCCCGCCCTATGTAGGAACGGCAAGACAGTGGAGGCCCGGTGGTCGAGATCATTATCCTCGCGATGGTATTTCTGTTCGTGGGCCTCCGCCTGTGGAGTGTCCTCGGCCGGCGTACCGGGCACGAGCAACAGCCGATCGCCAAGCCCGTCGAGGTGCAGGCGCCCGCCGCCGGCATCAGCCGCACCACCACGGAGGCATTGCCGCAGCCGGCATCGGCCGAGCCCGCGATCGATGCGCGAGCCACCGATGGCATCCGCGCCATTGCCGCCGCCGACAACGGTTTCGAGGCGGCCCGCTTCCTCCAGGGTGCCCAGTCCGCCTACCGGATGGTATTGGAGGCCTATTGGAAGGGCGACGTGGCCGAACTCGACCGGCTGGCCGATGATGGTGTGCGCGATGCCTTTCGCGAGGCGATCGAGCAGCGTCGCGCCGCCGGGCACGTCCTCGACAATCGCCTCATCACGATCGAGCGCGCCGAGATCGAACGGGCGGCGCTGGTCGGGCAGACCGCCAGCATCACCGTCCGTTTCGATGCCGATATCGCTGCCGTTACGCGGGATGCCGAGGGCACCGCGGTGGCTGGTTCGCTCACCGATGCGGTGCAGACGCACGACGTGTGGACGTTCAGCCGCAACGTGCGGTCGGACGATCCCAACTGGATGCTGGTCGAAACCGACGAGGCGGCGTGACCCGGCCGCTGCTGGCCGGCGTCGCGATGGCGGCGCTGGCCCTCGCCGGATGCGTGGGGCCGGGCGATCGGCCGATGAGCCGACCTGCGCCCGTTGCGCCGAAGCGCCCGGCAGCGCGGCCTGCGTCCTCGCAAAACTTCAACGACATTGTCCCGCCGGTCCGCAGCCAATCGCGCGCGGTGCTGCCGACCCTGCCTGAACCAATCCTCACGCCACCCGACGGTACGAAAGCCGTGGCTATGGGCGTGCGGCCCGGCGTTGCGGTGGCGGCGCTCGGGATCGAGCGGGACGAGGCACGCGCCGCGCTGGCTGCGTTTCGTCTGTCCTGCCCGTCGCTCGTCCGTCGAACCGACGCGAGCGGGCTGACGCGCGGCGACGACTGGCGCCCGGCCTGCGCCGCCGCGCCCGGCTGGCGCGACGGCGACGCCCCCGCTTTCTTCGCCCGTTTCTTCGAGACGGCGGTGATCGGCGATGGCCGTGCCTTCGCTACCGGCTATTACGAACCCGAGATCGCCGGCGCGCGCGATCGCCGTACCGGCTACGAGGTGCCGGTCTATCGCCGCCCGCCCGACCTGATCGAGGCCGACCTCGGCCTGTTCGCCCCCGATCTGAAAGGCCGCAAGCTGCGCGGGCAGGCGAAGGACGGCAAGCTCGTGCTTTACCCCGATCGCGCCGCGATCGACGGCGGCGCGCTGTCGGGTCGCGGGCTGGAACTGGCGTGGGCGGCCGATCCGGTCGAGTTCTTCTTTCTGCAGGTGCAGGGATCGGGCCGGCTGCGGCTGCCGGACGGCCAGGTGATGCGGATCGGCTACGACAGCCAGAACGGCCGCGACTATGTCGGCATCGGCAAGCTGATGAAAGATCGCGGCCTGCTCGGCCCCGGACAGACCTCGATGCAGGGGATCATGGCCTGGCTGCGCGCCAACCCGGCGGAGGGTCGCGCGATCATGGAAACGAACAAGTCGTTCGTCTTCTTCCGCGAGCTGACCGGTGCCGGGCCGATCGGCGCGATGGGCGTGGCGGTGACGGGGCGAACCAGCGTTGCGGCCGATCCTGCGTTCGTGCCGCTGGGTGCGCCGCTGTTCGTCTCGCTCGACCGGCCTGAGGCGACCGGGCTGTGGGTGGCGCAGGATACCGGTGGCGCGATCAAGGGCGCCAACCGCTTCGACACCTTCTGGGGGGCGGGTGACGAGGCACGGCGCATCGCCGGCGGCATGTCGGGGCGCGGGCAGGCGTGGCTGCTGCTGCCGGTCGGCACCGTCGCGCGGCTGAACGGCGGAGGGTTTGGAGCGGGCGATGGCGGGGCGACAGCTCGACCCTGAGGAGCGCGCGCTGTGGCACCGCGTGACCGACAGCGTGCGGCCGATCGTGCGGGTGAAGCCGGTGCGCGCGGCTATCGCCAAACCGTTGGCGAGCGCGCCCCCGCCGCCTTCGCCAGCGTTACTGCCATCGAAGCGCCTCGGCCGCGTGCCGCCGCCGCTGCCGCCCCGGCTGAACCCCAAGGCGGCGCCGCCACCCGATACGCTGGACGGGGGCTGGGACCGGCGGCTGCGGCGCGGGATGGTCGCGCCCGATCGCGCGATCGATCTGCACGGCCACACGCTCGCCACCGCCTTTGCCGCACTCGACGCGGAACTGGCGCGTGCGATCGCGATGGAGGCGCGGCTGATCCTGCTCGTGACCGGCCGCCCCCCGCGTGAGCGCGGCCACGGCGAGGAACGCCCGCGCGGCGCGATCCGCGCCTCGGTGGGGGACTGGCTCGCCGGCTCCCGCTTCGCCGATCGCATCGCCGCCGTCCGCAATGCTCATCCCCGGCATGGCGGGGCGGGGGCGCTGTATGTGATCCTCAGGCGGCGGCGGGAACGGGGGTAGTTACTGTTATCGCCGGGCAGTCTCGTTTCCTGCCGGTCAGAAGGGGCTGCCACCCCAACGGACTTTCTGAACCCGGGCGGACCGGATATGCTGGCCTCCGGCGTTCATGACCGGTCTGTAGCGTGCCCGTTTGACGAGAGCGGCACATGTTGCCTGTGCATGCTCGACCGTGACCTGATTATCCATCACGGTGCAGGTATCCACCCTGCCATGCTCGTTTATGCCGTAGAACAGCGTTATGGCCCCTGCCGGACCGTAGATTCTAGGCAAATCCTTATATTCTACCCATTTGCTTTCCTCGCCGATAACGAACGCAGGCGTCGCGTCATGCGGCACCGCAGTGCCGATCACGGTTCTGCAGATTGGACTGTGCCACTGTAGCCGGCCGTCTGCGATATCGTCGCAATCGGCTATCGTCCCGTCCCGTCCGGCAAGCAGCAGCGTATGGCCTGCTTGAAGGACAGGCGGATAAAATCCCAACGTCGTTTCGGATATCCCGCCGTTTGCCTCACCCGCACCATGGGTGAAGATCATAATGGCCAAGGCGATGCTTTTCATCCGACGCTCATATCCGGATCGACGGCCCCTGTTTCACCGTTCCAGCGCGGTTCTCACCACCCTCTCGTAGATATCGGTCAGAGCGTGCAGGTCCGCCAAGGCCACCGCCTCGTCCAGCTTGTGCATCGTGGCGTTGAGCAGGCCGAACTCCACCACGGGGCACAGCCGCGAGAGGAATCGCGCATCCGACGTGCCGCCGCTGGTGGAAAGCGCGGGCGTCACCCCCGTCACCCGCTCGACCGCCGCGCCGACCAGCGTGGAGAGCAGGCCCGGCTCGGTCAGGAACGCCTCGCCCGAGATCTTGGCGGTCAGCGTGGCGCGGGGCGCCTCCTCCGCCACCACGGCGCGCACCCGCTCCACCAGCGCGGCGCCAGTTTGCTCGTCGTTGAAACGGATGTTCAGCCGCGCCCGCGCCTCGGCCGGGATCACGTTGGTCGCCGGGTTGCCGACCGCGATATCGGTCACCTCGAGGTTGGAGGGCTGGAACCAGCGATTGCCCTCGTCCAGCCGCACCTTCGTCACCCGGTCGAGGATGCGCAGCAGGCGCGTGGCGGGGTTGTCCGCCAGATGCGGGTAGGCGACGTGGCCCTGCGTGCCCGGCACCTCGATCCACATGTTGACCGAGCCGCGCCGGCCGATCTTGATCGTGTCGCCCAGCCGCCGGTCGGAGGTCGGCTCGCCGACGAGGATCATGTCGGGATGCTGGCCGTTCGCCGCCATCCATTCCATCAGCGCCAGCGTGCCGTGGGTGGCCGGGCCTTCCTCGTCGCCGGTGATGATGAGGCTGAGGGTGCCGGCATGGTTCGGCACGCGCGCGGCGGCGGCGATGAACGCGGCGACCGCGCCCTTCATGTCCACCGCACCGCGCCCGTACAGCAGATCACCGCGCCGCACGGGGGTGAACGGGTCGCTCTGCCAGCCGCTGCCGGCGGGCACCACGTCGCTGTGGCCGGCAAAGGCGAAATGCGGGCCGGGGGCGGCGCCCGTGCGCGTGGCGAACAGGTTCTCGACCGGCCCGTCCGGTGGCCCGCCATCGGTGAAACGGTGGACGGTGAAGCCGATCCCGGCCAGCGCCTCGGCGATCACCGCCAGCGCGCCGGCATCGGCCGGGGTGACGCTGGGGCAGGCGATCAGCCGCTCGGTCAGTGAGACGACGTCGATCACGCGGCACGGCTCACGCGACGGGCGCCTCGAACCGCTCGATCACCCACGGCTCATCCTGCGCGGCGGTGATCCAGGCGTGGACATGGGGGTGCGACAGGACGGCCTGCATGTAGGCGACGGCGAAGCGGGGCACCGGGATGCCGTAGGTGATGAAGCGCGTGACGACGGGGGCGAACATCAGGTCGACCGCGCCATAATCCCCGAACAGGAAGTCGCCGCCGCCGCCCCAGCGCGACCGCGCCTCCGCCCACAGCGAGACGATCCGCAACACGTCCTGCTGAACGCCGGGCGACAGATCGGGGGTAGGGAAGGTGCGCCGCACATTCATCGAATGCTCGCGCCGCAGGTTCAGAAAGCCGGAGTGCATTTCCGCCGACATCGATCGCGCGGTGGCGCGGGCGGCGGGGTCGGCCGGCCAGAAGCGCTCGGCCCCGGCCTTCTCCGCCAGATATTCGACGATCGCCAGACTGTCCCAGACGACGATGTCGCCATCCCACAGGATCGGCACCTTGCCCGAGGAGGGGGCGAACTCGGCGCCCTCGCGGCGCTTGTCCCAATCCTCGTCGTAGAGCGGGACAACGATCTCCTCGAAGTCGATGCCCGCTTGCCGCGCCGCCAGCCAGCCGCGCATGGACCAGGAGGAATAGGCCTTGTTGCCGATGAAGAGTTTCATGGGCGGGGTGATAGAGCGACCGGCACGGCGGCTCAAGCCGGGAGGGCGGCCTCGATCAGCCGATCGCTTCCACCACCGCTGCGCGCAGTTCGGCGATGCCGAGGCCGGTCTCGCTCGATGTCGTCAGGATCTCCGGGTGCGCCGCCACATGCTTGCGCGCCTCGGCCGCCGTCGCATCGCTCACCTTGGCAAGCTCGGTCGGCTTGATCTTGTCCGCCTTGGTCAGCACGAGCCGGTAGGAGACGGCGGCCTTGTCCAGCATCTCCATCACCTCGCGGTCCACGTCCTTCAGGCCGTGGCGGCTGTCCACCAGCACCAGCGCGCGCTTCAGCACGGTGCGGCCGCGCAGATAGTCGTTCACCAGGAACTTCCACTTGCGCACCACATCCTTGGGCGCCTTGGCGAATCCGTAGCCGGGCATGTCGACCAGCCGGAAGGCGGGGAATGCCTCCCCCTCGGGATCGCCCACGTCGAAGAAATTCAGCTCCTGCGTGCGGCCCGGCGTGTTCGACGTGCGGGCGAGCGCATTGCGCCCGGTCAGCGCGTTCAGCAGCGAGGACTTGCCGACGTTCGAGCGCCCGGCGAACGCCACCTCATTGGCCACCGGGTCCGGCAGGAACTGGAGCGACGGGGCCGACTTCAGGAACGTCACCGGCCCGGCGAACAGCTTGCGCGCCGCCTCCACGCGCTCGGCGATCGCCTCGGCGTCGTCCTCGGGGCGGTCGGCGTCGCTCACTTGGCGTCCGCCGCGGGCATGCCGGGGTAGCGGCTGTAGAGGAACTTCTGCTGCGCGATCGTCAGCAGGTTCGAGACGGTCCAGTACAACTGCAACCCGGCCGCGAACGGCGCCATGATGAACATGAAGATCCACGGCATGATCGAGAACACCTGCTTCTGCATCGGGTCCATCGGCTGCGGATTGAGCTTGAACTGGAGATACATGGTGATGCCCAGCAGGATCGGCAGCACGCCGATGGCGATCATGTGCGGCGGCGTGAACGGCAGCAGGCCGAACAGGTTCACCGGCGTCATCGGATCGGGCGCGGACAGATCCTTGATCCACAGTGCGAACGGCTGGTGGCGCATCTCGATCGTCAGCATCAGCACCTTGTACAGCGCATAGAAGATCGGGATCTGCAACAGGATCGGCAGGCACCCGGCGACCGGGTTGACCTTCTCCTTCTGGTACATCGCCAGCATCTCCTGCTGGAGCTTGGCCTTGTCGTCCTTGTGCTTCTCCTGAAGCGCCTTCATCTTCGGCTGCAACACGCGCATCGCCGCCATCGACTTGAACTGCTTCTGCGCGACCGGAAACATCAGCCCGCGCACGAGGCAGGTGAGCAGGATGATCGCCACGCCGAAGTTGCCGGTGGTGCGGAACAACCAGTCGAGGATGTCGAAGATCGGCTTCTCGACGATCTCGAACCAGCCCCAGTCGATCGCCTTGCCGAAGCGGGCGATGCCCAGATTGTCCTCATAACCGTCCAGCAGGTTCACTTCCTTGGCGCCTGCGAACAGGCGCGAGACGGAGCGAACGGTGGCGCCGGGCGCGACGATCGCCGGGGCGGTGGTGAAATCGGCCTGATAGCTGTTGCCCGGCCCGCCACGGAAACCCGCCTCCACCGGCGTCGACTGATCGGGGATCACCGCCGTCAGCCAGTATTTGTCGGTAAAGCCGGCCCAGCCGCCGGTGGTGGTGAAGCGCTCGCCGGCCGGGGTCTTGTCCAGATCCTTAAAGTCGACGCTGTAGTTGGCCTTGCCGTCGAACACGCCCATCGGCCCGACGTGATTGGTCCACGCCGTCGGGTCCTTGGAGTGGCCGACACGGCTGACGAGCGACCACGGCCGCGCCGAGATCGCACCGCCGCCGCCGTTCGTCACGCTCTGCTCGACGGTGAACATGTAGTTTGGATCGACCGAGAGGCGGATGGCGAAACGCTGGCCGGTGGGATTGCTCCAGGTGAGCGTGACCGGCGAGTTGGGCGCAAGCCGCGTGCCGCTCGCCGTCCACACGGTATCGGCGGTGGGGAGGGCGGCGCCGCTGCCCGTCCAGCCGAAGCCGGCGAAATAGGCATCGCCGGCGCCGGCGGGGGAGAGCAGGCGGATCGGCGGCGAATCCTTGGCGATCGTCTCGCGGTAGGTCCGCAGCACCAGATCGTCGATGCGCGCGCCGCGCAGGTTGATCGAGCCCTGCAGGCGCGGCGTATCGATCAGCACGCGCGGGGAATCGGCCAGCACCACGGCCCGGTCGCGCAACGCGGCAGGCGAATCGGCGGCCGGGTCCGCCGCCGGGTTGGGCACCGGCACGGACTTGCCGTCGACGATCCGCGTGGCGGGCGGGTTGGCGGTAGGGAAGAAATGGCCCGACACCAGCGGCCAGCCGAACAGCACCGCCACCGTGAGGATGGCGAACAACACCATGTTGCGCATGTTATCCACGTAGAAATCTCCGCATCATGGCCGTCCGCCTGATCGTGTCGTCCGGCTCAGGGCACCGGGTCGTAGCCGCTCCCGCCGAACGGGTGGCAGCGGCAGATCCGCCGGGTGGCGAGCCAGCCGCCCCGCAGCGCGCCATAGCGCCTCAACGCGGTGATCGCATAGGCCGAACAGGAAGGAACGTAGCGACAGGTAGGCGGCAGGATCGCCGATGGCCCGAGCTGCCATCCGCGCGCGATCAGGATCAGCAGCCGCGCGATCATCGCTTTCCGGCCGGCCGCTTGCCCGGCGGGCGGGCGGGGGCGGAATGGCCCGCCTTCACCTTGCCGAGCGCCTTGGCCAGTTCGCGACGCAGGTCGGCATAGTCGCGCTCGATCCCGCCGTTGCGCCCGATCAGGACATGATCCGCCCCGGCCAGGCCGCTGTCTGGCAGCACCTCGCGCGCAAGTGCCCGCAGCCGGCGCTTCATCCGGTTGCGGACGACCGCGTTGCCGATCTTCTTGGTGACGGTAAAGCCGACCCGCATCGCGCCCGACTCGTCCCCGCGCTCGCGCACGAGCAGGACGAAGCCGGGCATCGGCGCGCGCCGGCCCTGATTCGCGGCAAGAAAGTCCGGGCGCCGCCTGATCGTCTCAGGCGGCAACGCGACTAGGCCGACAGCTTGATGCGGCCACGCGCACGACGCGCCGCCAGGATCTTGCGGCCGCCCGGCGTCGCCGAACGCGTGCGGAAGCCGTGGCGGCGCGCACGCACGAGATTGCTGGGCTGAAAGGTCCGCTTCATCGCTCATTCCCCGGATACACGAAAAGTCTGTACAACGAAAAACAGGCCGCCGAACGGGCAGCCGCTGTCGCACGGCCGGATAGGCAAGGCCGCGCGCGAAGTCAATCTTTCCCGGCGGCGGCGGCCTTGTCCCGTGCCTTGCGCCGCTTCGCGCTATGCCGCCGCAGCCCCCAGTCGCACCACGCGCCATGACGCGGCCAGCGCCGCTTGAAGGTGACGTACCGCCGCTTGGCCCACGGCGAATAGCGCAGGATCAGGCTCATGCCGCCCGCGAAGGTGAATACGCCGCCCGGCCCCGGCAACACCGCCACCGCCGGCGTGACGATCACCAGCAGGCAGCCGATCACGAACAGCGTGCGGCGCACCAGCGGCGGTGGGCCAGTGTCGGGAGCGGGCGCATGTTCCATGCGGGGCGATGTGGGACGGGCGCGGTACGCGCGCAACCTTGCGCCGGCGCGGCCGAGCCGCCATGCCGGCCGCAGCAGGCAGGGGGATCGATGGTCGCGCACGTTTCGACGGTGGCGTTTCTGGGGCTGGAGGCGCGCGGCGTCGAGGTACAGGTGCAGGTGGCGCCGGGGGTGCCCGCGTTCGCCGTGGTCGGCCTCGGCGACAAGGCCGTCTCCGAAAGCCGGGAGCGGGTGCGCGCCGCGCTGTCCGCGATCGGGCTGGCGTTGCCGCCCAAGCGGATCACGGTGAACCTGTCGCCCGCCGACCTGCCCAAGGAGGGATCGCATTACGACCTGCCGATCGCGCTCGGCCTGCTCGGCGCGATGGGGGTGGTCGATGCGGAGACGCTGGCCGCCTACGTCGTGCTGGGCGAGCTCAGCCTCGACGGGCGGATCGGCCCCGCCCCGGGCGTGCTGCTGGCGGCGCTCCATGCCTCGGAACGCGAACTGGGGCTGATCTGCCCGGCGGCGCAGGGGGCGGAGGCGGCATGGGCCGGATCGATCGAGGTGATCGCCGCGCGCGATCTGCTCGCGCTGCTCAACCATCTGCGCGGCGACGGCCACATCGCCCCGCCGCTGCCCGGCGAGGCGGAGCCGCCGCGCGGCGGGCCGGACCTGCGGCAGGTGAAGGGGCAGGAAACCGCCAAGCGCGCGCTGGAGATCGCGGCGGCCGGCGGGCATAACCTCGTGATGGTCGGCCCGCCCGGCGCGGGCAAGTCGCTGATGGCGGCGTGCCTGCCCGGTATCCTGCCGGATCTGACCCCCGCCGAGGCGCTGGAGGTGTCGATGGTCGCCTCGGTCGCAGGCGAATTGCGCGAGGGGCGGCTGGTGCGCCAGCGGCCGTATCGCGCGCCGCACCACAGCGCCTCGATGCCCGCGCTGGTGGGCGGCGGGCACAAGGCGCGGCCGGGCGAGGTGAGCCTCGCGCATCTGGGCGTGCTGTTTCTCGACGAACTGCCCGAATTCCAGCGCACCGTGCTCGATTCGCTGCGCCAGCCGCTGGAGGTCGGCACCGTCTCGGTCGCGCGGGCGAACGCGCACGTCACCTTCCCGGCAAGGGTGCAACTGGTCGCGGCGATGAACCCGTGCCGCTGCGGCCACCTCGGCGATCCGGCGCTGGCGTGCGCGCGCGCGCCGAAATGCGCGGCGGATTATCAGGCCAAGGTGTCCGGACCGCTGCTCGACCGGATCGACCTGCACGTGGAGGTGCAGGCGGTGTCCGCCGCCGACCTGATCCTGCCGCCGCCCGCGGAAGGATCGGCCGAGGTGGCCGCGCGGGTGGCGGCGGCGCGCGCGATCCAGACGGCGCGCTACGCCGGCAGTCGCATCCGCACCAACGCCGAGGCGGACGGTGCGCTGCTTGATACGGTCGCCACGCCGGACGACACCGGGCGCGCGCTGCTGGCGCAGGCGGCGGAGGCGATGAAACTCACCGCGCGAGGCTACCACCGCGTGCTGCGGGTCAGCCGCAGCATCGCCGATCTGGCGGGTGCGGAGACGATCGGGCGGACGCATGTGGCCGAAGCGCTGAGCTATCGCAGGCGACCGCCGACGAATTGACCGAAAGGGCTTCCGCCGTTTTTTGACTGGCAAAGCCGGATCGGCAATATTATTGCGTCATCTAGTAATTTTATGTGGAGTGAGTGATGACGGCGTTGTGGGACTATCCCGACTTCGACGAGCATGAGGGCGTCCATGTCTTCCGCGATCCGGCGGCGGGGCTGACGGCGATCATCGCGATCCACTCCACCGCACTCGGCCCGGCGGCGGGCGGCACGCGCTTCTGGCATTACGCTGATGGCGACCAGGCCGTCACCGATGCGCTGCGCCTGTCGCGCGGCATGAGCTTCAAGAATGCGATGGCCGGGTTGCCGATGGGTGGCGGCAAGGGCGTGGTGCTGGCCGATGCCGCGCGCACCAAGACGCCGGAACTGCTCGCCGCCTTCGGTCGCGCGATCGAGAGCCTGGGCGGGCGTTACGTGACGGCCGAGGATGTCGGCATGTCCGATGCCGACATGGTGGCGATCCGGGGCGAGACGCGCCACGTGGCGGGCTTGCCGGTGGGGCAGGGGGCGGCCGGTGGCGATCCGGGGCCGCTCACCGCGATCGGCGTGTATCTGGGCGTCGCGGCGGCGGTGCGGCGCGGGCTGAAGCGCGAGAGCGTGGCGGGCGTGCATGTCGCGATCCAGGGCGTCGGCAGCGTCGGCGGCGGGCTGGCCCGGCGGCTGGCGGCGGAAGGTGCGCGGTTGACGCTGGCGGACGCCGACCGCCCCCGTGCCGAGGCGCTCGCCGCCGAACTGGGGGCTACGGTGGTGGACAAGGACGAGATCCTGCGGGTGGAGGCGGACGTGGTCAGCCCCTGCGCGCTCGGTGCGATCCTCGATGCGGACGCCATCGCGGCGCTCGCCGCGCCGATCGTGGCGGGCGGTGCGAACAACCAGCTCGCCACCCCGGCGGACGGCGCGCGGCTGCATGCGCGCGGCATCCTGTACGCACCCGATTACGTCATCAACGCGGGTGGCATCATCAACGTGGGGCTGGAGTATCTCGGCCACGGCGACCGCGCCGAGGTGCTCGACCGGATCGGCCAGATCCCCGGCCGCCTCGACCAGATCTGGGACGAGAGCGCCGCCACCGGCGACTCCGCCGCGCTGGTGGCTGATCGTATCGCGATGCGGCTGATCGGGCGGGGGTAAGCCGTGGCCGTGGCCTTGGGCGATCGGCTTGCGATCATCGGTTGGTCGCCCGTTCCGCCGCAGGTCGAACCATTGGGCGGTCTGTAATGCGGGCGCCCGGCATGAACGCTGTGTTCGACTGATCGAAAGCCGGGTTTGGTTTCGGCACGACCGTCACCCCGGACCTGTTCCGGGGTCTATCAAGGAGCGCACGCAACGATCGCGGCGCTTGCGAGGCGGTGGACCCCGGAACACGTCTGAGGTGACGCCAATGGATCGGTATTCCGTGCGTCGTCGGCGTCCTTTGTCCGCGGACCGCGACTCGTCATGTTCGAAGAGCGTCGGAAGCATCCCGCGTGAGCGGATCTTCCTTACGCTACCCTCACTCGACGGCTTCGGCTTGGGCGGCGGGTGTCGCCTCCGCCGCCTCCGCCACGCCCATCCAGCCGGCCAGCGCGGCCCGCGCCCGTGCCGCCATCAACGGCTTGCGCTCCTTCTTCTTCGCCTCTGGCATCGGCGGGAACAGGCCGAAGTTGACGTTCATCGGCTGGTACGTCTCGGCATTGGCGCCGCCGGTGATGTGGCCCATCAGCGCGCCCAGCGCCGTTTCGGGCGGCGGGGCGGGCAGGGTAGTGCCGGCCAGTTCGGCGGCGGCGAAACGGCCCGCCAGCATCCCGATCGCGGCGCTCTCGATATAGCCCTCGCAGCCGGTGATCTGCCCGGCGAAGCGGATGTTCGGCGCGCTCCTCAGGCGGAACTCGTGGTCCAGCAGGCGCGGTGCGTTGAGGAAGGTGTTGCGGTGCAGCCCGCCCAGCCGCGCGAACTCGGCGTTCTGCAAGCCGGGGATGGTGCGGAACAGCCGCACCTGCTCGGCATGCTTCAGCTTCGTCTGGAAACCGACGATGTTCCACAGCGTGCCCAGCGCATTGTCCTGTCGCAGCTGCACCACCGCATAGGGCCAGCGCCCGGTGCGCGGGTCATCGAGGCCGACCGGCTTCATCGGGCCGTAGCGCAGCGTATCGACACCGCGTTCGGCCATCACCTCGATCGGCATGCAGCCGTCGAAATAGGGGGTGTTGGCCTCCCACTCCTTGTAGGCGGTCTTCTCGCCCGCGATCAGCCCGGCGTGGAAGGCGAGATACTCGTCCTTGTTCAGCGCGCAGTTGATGTAATCCTTGCCGTCCCCCTTGTTCCAGCGCGACTGGAACCACGCCGTCTCCATGTCGATCGTGTCGAAATGCACGATCGGGGCGAGCGCATCGAAGAAGGCCAGCGCATCCTCCCCCGTCTCCCCGGCGATCGCGGCCGCCAGCGGTGCCGCGGTAAGCGGGCCGGTGGCGATGATCGCCGGGCCTGGCGGCAGCCCATCCACCCGCTCGCGCACCAGATCGATCAGCGGATGCGCCGTCACCGCCTGCGTGACGGCGGCGGAGAAGCCGTCGCGATCCACCGCCAGCGCAGAGCCGGCGGGCACGCGGTGCGCGTCGGCATGGCGCAGGATCAGCGAGCCGAGCGCGCGCATCTCGGCATGAAGCAGGCCGACGGCGTTGCGCTCCGGGTCGTCGGATCGGAAGCTGTTCGAGCAGACGAGTTCGGCCAGATCGTCGGTCTTGTGCGCGGGGGTGCCTTCAATGCCGCGCATTTCGGAAAGGCGCACGCGGAACCCGGCCTCGGCCAGTTGCCAGGCGGCTTCGGATCCGGCGAGGCCGCCACCGACGATATGGATCTGATGTGTCATGGCAGGCTCGATACCCCCCCCGGTGCTTCCTATCTACCCGCCATGAAGATCTTCACCATCGGCTACGAAGGCGCCACCCAGGCGGAACTGATCGCCACGCTGCAGGCTGCGGGCGTGCAGCGGCTGATCGACGTGCGCGCCGTACCGCTGTCGCGCCGGCCCGGCTTTTCCAAGAACGTGCTGGCCAACGGTCTGCGTGAGGCCGGGATCGAGTATATCGGCCTCAAGGCGCTGGGCACCCCGCCGGAAGGGCGCGAGGCGGCGCGCAGGAACGACCACGCCACGCTGGAGCGGGTGTACGACGGCCAGCTCGAACTGCCCGAGGCGATGGCGCAGGCGGCGATGATGCTCGATCTGGCAGCCGAGATGCCCTCTGCCCTGCTCTGTTTCGAGCGCGCGCCTGTTGGGTGCCACCGATCGCTGCTGTTGCGACGGGTGGCGTCCGGCGCGGAGGTGGTGGACCTGTTCGTGTGAGCGACGGTGGACACATGCCGGCCGCCGGCATCGTGCGCGGCACGCCGGCCTATCGTGACTTCTCGATCGCGCTGCTGCTCGCGGGCTTCGCCACCTTCAGCCTGCTCTACAGCGTACAGCCGCTGCTGCCTCTGTTCACCGCCGAATATGGCGTGACCGCCGAGGTCGCGAGCCTCGCGGTGTCGCTGGCGACCGGGCCGATGGCGGTGGCGCTGCTGGCGGCGGGGCTCCTGTCCGATCGGCTCGGGCGGCGCGGCATGATGATCGGTTCGTTGCTGGCGGCGTCCGTGGTCACGATGATCTCGGCGGTGTTGCCCGGCTGGACGACGCTGCTGGCGATGCGCGTGCTGACGGGTGTGGCGCTGGCCGGCATCCCGGCGGTGGCGATGGCCTATATCGCCGAGGAGGTCGACCCGCGCTCGATCGGGCCGGCGATGGGCACCTACATCGCCGGCACGGCGCTGGGCGGCATGGCCGGGCGCCTGGGGGTGAGCGTGATCGCCGATTTCACCGGCTGGCGCGTGGCGATGGCGGCGGACGGCGCCGCCGCGCTGGCGGCCGGGCTGCTGTTCTGGCGGCTGGCCCCGCTCTCCCGCGCGTTCGCGCCGCGGCGTCACGACTGGCGCTCGTTCCGCGACGGGCTGGGGCGGTTGCGGCGGGATGCGGCGCTGCCGTGGCTCTATGCGACGGCGTTCCTGGTGATGGGCGTGTTCGTGACGATCTACAACTACGCCGGCTTCCGCCTGACCGCACCGCCCTATGATCTGCGCGGCGCGGCGGTGGGGGCGATCTTCCTGCTGTATATCCTCGGCTCGTTCAGTTCGACATGGTTCGGCGGGCTGGCCGATCGCCTCGGGCGGCGGCGGGTGATCGCGGCGCCGGTGATCCTGCTGCTCGGGGGCGCGCTGCTGACGGGCGCGACGGCGCTGCCCCTGTTCGTGGCCGGCATCGCGATCGTGACGGTGGGCTTTTTCGGCGCGCATTCGATCGCGTCGAGTTGGGTGGGTCGGCGCAGCGGCGGCGACCGGGCGCAGGCGGCGGCCTTCTACCTGTGCTTCTATTATCTCGGCTCCAGCATACTCGGCTCGGCCGGCGGTTTCGCCTGGACGCATGGCGGCTGGCATGGCGTGGTGCTGTTCTGCGGCGGGCTGACAGTGCTGGCGCTTCTGGTGGCGGCAAAACTGGCGACGGTGCGCCCGCTCGCGATCAACGTGCCGACACCTCCGCCCGCGCCGGCGGGGTAGGCGGATCGCGCGTCGGTCCCCTTGCCCGAACGCGGTCGAGGGACGGTGGCAAGGGTGTGCTTCGTCCCTCGGCTCCGCCCGGCACGGGGGGGCGAGGTGGCGAGCGCCTCAATCGAGCGATCGCGTCTCCGTCACCGCCGCCAGCGGCAGCGGCGCATAGACGTGGGGGAACAGCGCGCCGCCCCGCGATACCTCCCACCGCACCGCATCCCCCAGCATCGCCAGGTTGATCGTCGCCAGCACCAGCCCGGCCTGCCCGGCGAAATGCTTCGCCAGCGTGCCCGCCACCTGATCCTCGGCGGAAAGGTGGATATACCCGTCCGCCAGATCGACCGGCGCGCCCGCGAACGTGCCGGCCGCCGTGAACGCCGCCCACTGGTCCGCCGTCAGGATCTTGTAGGCGATGGCGGCGGTCATTCCGTGTCGTCGGGGCTGTCGGGTTCGCCCGTCTCGCCCTCGCCGCCATCGGACAGATCGTCGCTCGTGTCGGCGTCGTCGCTCGGCGCGATCTCCGGCGCGATATCGTCACGCAGGTCGATCTCGGCCTCGTCCTCATTCTCGGTGATCCGCGCCGCGCCGACGACATGCTCGCCGTCCGCCACGTTGAACAGCCGCACGCCCGCCGAATTGCGCCCGATCACGCGGGTATCACCCACCGTCATGCGGATCAGCTTGGCCTGATCGGTCACGAGCATCAGCTGCTCGCCGTTGTGCGCCGGGAAGCTGGCGACGACGGGGCCATTGCGCTTGAGGTTGTCGATATTCGTGATGCCCTGCCCGCCGCGCCCGGTGCGGCGATATTCGTAGGCAGAGCTGCGCTTGCCATAGCCGTTGGCGCAGACGGTGAGGATGAACTCCTCGGCTTCCGTCAGCCGCAGCATCTCGTCCGCATCCAGCGTCGTCTCGCGGTCGCCTTCCTTCCACGGGGCGGCGCGCAGATAGGCCTCGCGCGTCTCGATCGGCACGGGCTTGCCGTCGTCGGCCAGCACCGCGCGCAGGATCGAGAGCGAGATCACCTCGTCGTCGCCGTTCAGGCTGATGCCGCGCACGCCGGCGGCGGTGCGGCTCTGGAACTCGCGCACGTCGGTGGCGGCGAAGCGGATGGCCTTGCCGCCGCGCGTGGCGAGCAGCACGTCGTCCTCCTCGGTCAGCAGCGACACGCCGATCAGGCGATCCTCGCTGCCCTCATCGAAGCGCATGGCGAACTTGCCGGCGGTGGGCACGTTGGCAAATGCATCCATCGAGTTCCGCCGTACCGATCCCTTCGCGGTGGCGAACATGATGTGCAGGTCGCCCCACGCCGCCTCGTCCTCGGGCAGCGGCAGCACGGTGCTGATCGTCTCGCCCGGGGCCAGCGGCAGCAGGTTCACCATCGGCCGCCCGCGTGCCTGCGGCGCGCCCTCGGGCAGGCGCCACACCTTCTTGCGATACACCTTGCCGTGGGTGGAGAAGAACAGCACCGGCGTATGGGTACTCGTCACGAACAATTCGGTGATGGCATCCTCGTCCTTGGTGCCCATGCCGGAGCGGCCCTTGCCGCCGCGCTTCTGCGCGCGGAACGCCTCCAGCGGGGTGCGCTTGATGTAGCCGCCGTGGGTGACGGTGACGACCATCTCCTCGCGCTCGATCAGGTCCTCGTCGTCGATATCGTCGCCGGCGGCGGTGATCGTGGACTTGCGCGGGGTGGCGAATTCGGCGGCGATCGCGTCGAGTTCCTCCTCCATCACCGCATACAGCTTCGTCCGGTCGCCGAGGATCGCCAGCAATTCGCCGATCGATCCCGCCAGCTTGGCCAGCTCGTCGCCGATTTCGTCGCGGCCGAGGCCGGTCAGCCGGTGCAGGCGCAGGTCGAGGATCGCGCGGACCTGCGTGTCGGACAGGCGATAGGTGTCGCCCTCCACCTCATGCTCCACCGCCTCCACCAGCGCGATATATTGCGCGATGTCACCGATCGGCCATTCTCGGGCGGACAGCGTGGCGCGGGCCTCGGAGGGGTTGGCGGAACCGCGGATGATCCGCACCACCTCGTCCAGATTGGTCACCGCGACGACGAGGCCGAGCAGGATGTGCGCCCGCTCGCGCGCCTTCAGCAGCTCGAACTTGCTGCGGCGGGTGATGACCTCCTCGCGGAAGCGGACGAACGCCTCGATGATGTCGCGCAGGGACAGCGTTTCCGGGCGGCCGCCACGGATCGCCAGCATGTTGGCGGGGAAGCTCGTCTGCGCCTGCGTATGGCGCCACAGCTGGTTCAGCACCACCTCGGGCGTGGCGTCGCGCTTCAGCTCGATCACGATCCGCACGCCGAGCCGGTTCGATTCGTCGCGAATGTCCGAAACGCCCTCGATCCGCTTGTCCTTGGCGGCCTCGGCGATGCCCTCGACCAGCCCGGACTTGCCGACCTGATAGGGGATCTCGGTCAGGATGATCGCGCGCTTTTCGCCGCGCCCTTCCTCGACCTCATGGCGCGAGCGCATGATGATCGAGCCCTTGCCCGTATGATAGGCGTTGCGCGCGCCGCCCTTGCCGAGGATCAGCGCCCCGGTCGGGAAATCGGGGCCGGGGATGATCTCGTGCAGCTCGTCCACGGTGATCGGCTGCGCCTCGGGATCGAACAGGCGGGCGATGTACGCCTTGCAGCCCGCGATCACCTCGCCCAGATTGTGCGGCGGAATGTTGGTGGCCATGCCCACCGCGATGCCGCCCGCGCCGTTCACCAGCAGGTTGGGGAAGCGCGCCGGCAGCACCAGCGGCTCCTCGCGCGAACCGTCGTAGTTCGGGCCGAAATCGACGGTGTCCTTGTCGATGTCGTCCAGCAGCGTCATCGCCACCTTGGTCAGCCGCGCCTCGGTGTAGCGCATCGACGCCGGCATATCCGGGTCCATCGAGCCGAAATTGCCCTGACCGTCCATCAGCGGCACGCGCATCGCCCAATCCTGCGCGAGGCGGGCGAGCGCCATGTAGATCGAGCTGTCGCCGTGCGGATGGTAGTTGCCCATCACGTCGCCGACGATCTTGGCGCATTTGCGATACGGCCGGCCGGGGACGAAGCCGCCCTCCTGGCTGGCGAACAGGATGCGGCGATGCACCGGCTTCAGCCCGTCGCGCACGTCCGGCAGCGCGCGCGAAACGATCACCGACATGGCATAGTCGAGGTAGGACGACTTCATCTCGTCGACGATCGAGATGGGGGAGATGTCGGCGTTTTCGATGGACGGCGGGACGCTGGCCAAGTGTATTTACCCGGAAATTATTGAGGGTGTCCGCCGTAGCGGGGCCGTCATGAAAATGCCACCCCGAAGGCGGGCGGGCGGCAATGCCCGGCCCGCGTCCGCGCCCGCGTCACCCCCGCACGAAGCGCCACGTCGCCTCGTCCGATCCGTCGGCGACATAGCGGTAGCCGTCGCTGTCGAACCCGCGCAGATCGTCCGCCTTCGCCACGCGATGCTCGCACATCCACCGCGCCATCATGCCCCGCGCGCGCTTGGCGGCGAAGCTGTTGAAGCGCAGGCCGTCCGGTCCCTCTTCGCGGAAGTCGATCGCCACGATGCGGGCGGCGGGCGGCGGGCACTGCGCCACCACCTGCCAATATTCCTTGCTGGCGAGGTTGACGATCACGTCCGATCCGCTTTCCGCCAGATCGTCGGCGAGCAGCCGGCTCACCCGGTCGCCCCACCAGCGATACAGGTCGGGCTTGCGGCCGGGCGCCCACTTCGTCCCCATTTCCAGCCGATAGGGGCGGATGGCGTCGAGCGGGCGGAGCAGGCCGTACAGCCCGGAGAGAATGCGCAGGTGATCCTGCGCGAAGGCGATGGCAGGCGGATCGAGCGTCTTCACCTCGAAGCCGACGTACACGTCACCGGCGAAGGCATGGATCGCCGGCCGTGCGGGTGCATCGTCATAGTCGCGGAAGCGGGCGGCGTTGAGCGTGGCGAGCTTGTCCGAGATGTGCATCAGCGCCGACAGCTTCTTCGCCGACAGCCTGGCGGCGGCGTGAGCCAGCGTCGCCGCCTCGTCGGCGAAGCGCGGCGCGCCGGCGTCGAGCGGCGGCAGCGGGCTGGTGTAGTCGAGCGACTTGGCGGGCGAGATGAGCGCGATCATGCCCGCCGCCTAGCATCGGCGCGGCGGGGCGAAAAGTGCGTGGATCGGGCGAACCGCCGGGCAGCCCTTCGGCAATCGTGAAGCAATATCGGCGATGGCCGAACCCCGACTCGCGGATCGAAGCGGGTTCAAGCCGCGTTCAGCGGCGGTCGCCCATCGTTTCGGTCAGGCGTCGGCGGCTTGTCGTCCTACAAGCCGGGGCGTATTGACCGAACGCGAAGGCGGCGCGACCGCAAGAGGAGGCTGAAGGAATGAAGTTCGTATCGACGATGGCGCTCGGCGTGGCGCTCGCCGTGGGTGGCGTCGCTCTGGTCGGCGTGGCCCCCGCGGTCGCCAAGGAGAAGAAGGCCGAGGCACCCAAGGCGCGCAACTACAACCTGAGCAAGCCGGTCCGCGAAAGTGCCGCCGCCTCGCAGAAGGCGCTGGAGGCCGGCGATACCGCCGGCGCGATCACCGCCGCGCAGGCCGCCAAGGCCGCCGCGACGACGCCGGACGACAAGCTGATCTCCAGCCAGCTGCTCTACGCGGCCGCCGCCAAGGCGAACGATCAGGCGAAGATCAGCGAAGGCATCGACGGCATGATCGCCAGCGGCGTGGCCGATCCGGCGCAGCTCAGCCAGCTTTATGCCGCGCAGGGCAAGATCGCCTATCAGGCCAAGGACATGGCCAAGGCCGCGCAGGCGCTGGACATGGCGATCAAGTCCGGCACGACCGATCCCGACGTCTATGCCCTGCTGGTCGATGCCAAGGCACGCGCCGGCAAGCCCGCCGAGGCGATCGCCCTGCTCCAGACCGGGATCGACAAGCAGCGCGCCGCCGGCCAGAAGGTGCCGAGCGAATGGTATCAGCGCGGCATCGCCATCGCCTACGGCGCCAAGCTGCCCGACGAGACCGAGCGCCTGACGCAACAGTGGCTGGTCGATTACCCGAGCCCGACCAACTGGCGCGACGCGATCATCACCTATCGCGACCTGCACAAGGTGGACTCGGACACCGACCTCGACATGCTGCGCCTGCTCCGCACCGCCAAGGGGCTGAAGGGCGAGCGCGATTATTACGAATATGCCGAGGCCGTGTATCTGAAGTTCCCGGGCGAGGGTAAGGCCGTCATCAACGAGGGTGTCGCCGCCGGCATGGTCAAGCTGGCGCCGGGCAGCAACTTCAAGATGATGAGCGACGCGTCGAACAGCCGTTCGGCCGCCGACAAGGCCGATCTGGCCTCCGCCACCAAGGCGGCCAAGGCATCGGCCAACGGCAAGTCCGCTGCCGCCACCGCCGACAGCTACCTCGGCTACGGCGAATATGCCCCGGCGATCGAGCTGTACAACGTCGCGCTCCAGAAGGGCGGGGTGGATGCCAACGTCATCAACACCCGGCTCGGCATGGCGCTGGCCAAGGCCGGCCGCAAGGACGAGGCGAAGGCCGCTTTCGCCAAGGTGACCGGCAGCCGCGCCGGGCTGGCGAAATACTGGACCATCTATCTCGACAACCCGACCGCCTGAGGCGATCGCCCGTCGGGGAAGGGGGGGGTGGGGAAATGCCCCACCGCCCCTTTTCATGCGCGCGACAGGTTCAGGGAAAATCGACGGGGATGCCCGGCTCGTCTTTCGAGGTGCGGATGGTGAGCGATGTCTTGACGCTCGCCACATGCGGCGCGGTCGTCAGATGCGAGGTCAGGAAAAGCTGGAACGCCTGAAGGTCATGCGCCACGATTTTCAGGATAAAGTCGATCTCGCCGTTCAGCATGTGGCACTCGCGCACCTCCGGCAATTGCGCGACATGCGCCTCGAACGTCCGCAGATCCACTTCCGCCTGGCTGCGCAGGCTGACCAGGGCGAAGACGGTGATGCCATAGCCCAGCGCGCGGGGATTGAGCCGCGCATGATAGCCCTCGATCACGCCTTCCTCTTCCAGCGTGCGCACCCGGCGCAGGCAGGGCGGGGCGGTGAGGCCCGCGCGGCGTGCCAGTTCCACGTTGGTGATCCGGCCCTCGGCCTGCAGGGCCGCAAGGATCGTGCGATCGATCGGATCGAGCGAGGATGGGGCGGACACGGTCGTTTGCCTTTCGATTAATGTCGCCATCCTATAATAATATTTCTTGCTCGTGCAATTGATCCTGTCGTTTCGCCTGCCTGTCCCGCTTTGCGACGCCTGCCCCGG
Source organism: Alterirhizorhabdus solaris (assembly GCF_007785815.1). Classification (GTDB taxonomy): domain Bacteria; phylum Pseudomonadota; class Alphaproteobacteria; order Sphingomonadales; family Sphingomonadaceae; genus Alterirhizorhabdus; species Alterirhizorhabdus solaris. The sequence continues at coordinate 23,475 of NZ_VNIM01000061.1, forward strand.
CAAGCCGCTGTCACCAAAAGTTCACCCTCGCTAACGGTGACGACCCAAGCGGTAATCCTGCATCAACCATTCAGGGGGCGCGATTGCGTTTCGACGACAGGCTGGCGACGGTGCTGGCGCAGCCGCGTGACGACGCGGCGGCGTGCGCGATCGTATGGCGGCAGGTCGTCGATATCCTCGCCCAGACCTCCGTCGAGGCGGGCGCCATGCCCGCGCCCGATGTCGTCGCTGTGATGCGCGGCCTGCACGATGGCGTGCCGCTGCCCACGCGCGTCGCTGCGGCGGCGGCGCTGGCCGGGCGGCGGGTGCATCCGGTGGTGGTGATGCTGATCGCCGGGGATCGATCGGCGAAGGTCGCATCGCTGATCGGCCGGGTCCGGCTGGACGACATGGCATGGCTCGCCCTGCTGCCGTGTCTGCCGGTGACTGCGCGGGCGCTGCTGCGCGAGCGCCGGGATCTGTCGCCGCTGGTACGGATCGGGCTGGCCTGTTTCGGCCCCAGCGATTTCGCGCTGCCCGCGCCGCCTCCATCCCCGCCGTCCCCCGGACCGGGCAAGGCGGGGCCGCTGGCCCAGATGCCGCCGATGCCGGTCGGGGAAGGCATGACGGACGCGGGGGCGCCGGAAGGCCCGTCGGCAATCGAGCCGTCCCGGCCGTCGGCGATCCTCGTGCCGGCCGACACGGATCACGCAGCCCCCGCCACCTCTGCCGTCCCCCGGATCGGGGATACGCCGTGCATCCCATCGCCGGACGAGACTTTCCGTTTCGAGACCGGGCCGGACGGGGTGATCGTCTGGGTGGACGGAGCGCCGCGCGCGGCGCTGATCGGCGTCACGATCGCGCCCGTTATCGATCCAGCCGGGCCCGGCCCGGCCCGGCCCGGCGCCGACGGGCAGACCGCCGACGCCTTCCACCATCGCGCCTCGTTCCGCGATGCGCGGCTGGTGGTGGCGGTCCGTGCGGCTGTGTCGGGGTGGG
>NZ_VNIM01000062.1 GCF_007785815.1 Alterirhizorhabdus solaris
GCTTGCGTCGCTGGGGGGGCGGCGGGCGATGGTGGCTTGATGGCCGCTATCGCCCATAAGCGGACGTTCAATCCTCGTCCCGATCAACCGTCCACGTCGTGGTAAAGTCGGGGTTCTCGACTATCTCGCCGGTATCGCGAAGCCGATACGAACCCGGCTGGGCGGGAAAGAAGGCTCTTGGGTCCGGTGGCAGGAAGAAGCTCTCGCCGGAGCGGGAGCCGCTTAAGGCTAAGTCAATGCCTTGAGCATCCGCTCGTTTGACGGTCCCATAGAACTGCTCAAGCGTCTCGCCGCTGACACTTCGACGGGTGATGCCGACGAGGACGACGGAGCCGAGCAGCTTTGCAGCTAAGTCATCGCTCCACTCGGGTTTTCCGTCGTCCATGCGTCAGCGCGTAAGGTCATCCGCGCGTTCAGGCAACGACCGCTTTCCACCACTTGCGGACATTCTGCATCGATATAGCATGAACCAATGCAGCACCGTCTTGTCAGTCTAACGATCAGAGTCGGCTTACCGGTGCTGACGGGACAGTTCTTATTCGACTGGATAAGTAGCGACTTGTTATTGGCAGCGGGTCACCTTCCTCTGCGCGGCATCCTCATTTTTGTCGTGCTGCTCCTCTGGGCTGCGTTCCGAGAACACCGCGAACGTAAAACCCACACCTTCCGCTAACCACCAAACATCGAGATGCCAGCGAAGGCTGGCATCTCGTGGAACCGGGCGCTCGCTTCGATATGCGGAGACCCCAGCTTTCGCTAGGGTGACGGAGAGACCGGATGAGACCGGAAGGCGTGATCTGATCCGTCGTCCCGGCGCCTCGGCCGATCCCGGCAATCGCTCTCCACCGTAAGAAGACGCTCGTCCAAGGCCACAGTCCGCCCGACCGCCCACCATGTTGCCCGCCCCCGCCAGTTGCGCTAGTCAGACGCGCTCTTACGAAGGAGGCCCGGCGGCCAGGATGACGGCATCCATCGCGCTGGTCGATGACGACCGCAACATCCTGACCTCGGTATCGATCGCGCTCCAGTCCGAGGGGTTCGTCGTGCGCGTCTATTCGGACAGCGAGGCGGCGCTGAAGGCGCTGGTGGACAACCCGCCCGACCTCGCCGTGCTCGACATCAAGATGCCGCGCATGGACGGGATGGAGCTGCTCCGCCGCCTGCGGGAACGCAGCGCGATGCCGGCGATCTTCCTCACCTCCAAGGACGACGAGCTGGACGAGGCGCTCGGCCTGGCGATGGGGGCGGACGATTATATCACCAAGCCCTTCTCGCAACGGCTGCTGATCGCCCGCATCCGCGCGCTGCTGCGCCGTACCGAAGCGCGCGCCGCGCCCGACGACGCCGTGCCCGCCGAACCCGCCGCCGACCCGATCGTGCGCGGCCGGCTGCGGCTGGACCCCGCCCGCCACCGCGTGGCGTGGGACGGGCACGACGTGACGCTGACCGTGACCGAATTCCTGATCCTCGACGCGCTGGCGCAGCGCCCCGGCTTCGTGAAGTCGCGCGACCAGCTGATGGACGCCGCCTATCAGGACGACGTGTATGTCGACGATCGCACGATCGACAGCCACATCAAGCGCCTGCGCCGCAAGTTCCGCGCGGTGGACGACGGCTTCAAGGCGATCGAGACGCTGTACGGCGTGGGGTATCGCTTTTCGGAGGATATGGCGTGAGGGCGGCTTCGTCCTTCGTGCGCCTTCCCGTGGTGGCGGCCGTGTTCGGGCGTCCCCCGCACCGACGCCGTTGGCCGATGAACGCCGGTGGACCCCGGAACAGGTCCGGGGTGACGGCGGGGCGGGAGCGGGCGGAAGGCGCGGCGATCCATGCCGCGGCGTAGCGAGGAGCGCGATCTGGCGCTGGCCTGGTCGGGGCGCTGGTCGCTCACCAGCCGGATCCTCGCGGTCAACATCTTTGCGCTGGCGATGCTGGCGGGCGGGTTCTTCTACCTCGACAGCTACCGCTCGCAGGTGATCGACCGGCGGACGGACCAGGCCGCGTTCGAGACGCTGCTGGCCGCCCGCGCCACCGCCTCGGCCCCGCCGGCGGACCGGCTGGCGCTGCTGGCGCAGCTGGGCACCGTGGCCGGCACCCGCTTCCGCCTGTATCCGGGGGGCGACGCGCCGCCGCTCGACAGCTGGACGATGTCCGCGCCCACCTATGTGCTGCGCGATCCGGCGCAGGATCCGTTGCAGCGGCGCGTCGCCCGCTTTCTCGATCGCGCGATCGATACGGTGGTGGGGGCGGATCGGCCCGACATCTTCGTGGAGCCGGCGCGCGACCGGCTGGCGGCATGGCCCGAGGCGGTGACGGCGCGCCGGACCGGCCAGACGATCCGCTTCCTGCGTCGCGCGCCCGAACGCACGCCGGTGATCTCGATCGCCACGCCCATGCCGGGGATGCCGGGGGCGGTGCTGCTCGCCACCGACAACGCACGCGATATCGTGCGCGTGGTGCGGGCCGAGCGGTTGCGGCTGGGCATCGTGCTGGGGGTAGTGGTCGCCGCCTCGATGCTGCTGTCGCTGTTCCTGGCGCGCACGATCGTGCGGCCGCTGCGTCGGCTGGCGCGCGCGGCGCATCGCGTGCGGCTGGGCCGTGCGCGCGAGGTGACGGTCCCGCGCCTGCCCTCCCGCCGTGACGAGATCGGGCTGCTGGCCCGCGCGCTGTCGGACATGAGCATGGCGCTGCGCCAGCGGATCGACGCGACCGAGGCGTTCGCCGCCGACGTGACGCACGAACTGAAGAACCCGCTGGCCTCGCTGCGGTCGGCGGTGGAGAGCATGGGCCGCGTCTCCGATCCGTCCCTGCGCGAACAATTGCTGGAAGTGATCCGTGACGACGTGCGCCGGCTGGACCGGCTCATCACCGATATCGCCGATGCCTCGCGGCTCGACGCCGAACTGTCGCGCGCGAGGTTCGAGACGATCGATCTCGGCCCGATGATCGAGGGGCTGGTGGCGCAGCGCGAGGCGCGCGGGCAGAACCATGGTGTCCGTCTCGCCTTCGCCCGGCCGCATGCCGGCACCGCCGTGGTGCTGGGCGACGGATCGCGGCTGACGCGGGTGGTGGGCAACCTGATCGACAACGCCATCTCCTTCTCGCCGCCCGACGGCCTCGTCCAGATCGCTGCCACGCGTGACGGCGACCGGGTGCTGGTGCGGGTGGACGACGAGGGGCCGGGCGTGCCGCCGGAGGCGCGCGAGGCGATCTTCAACCGCTTTCACAGCATCCGCCCGGAAGGCGAGGCGTTCGGCCGTCACAGCGGCCTCGGCCTCGCCATCGCCAAGGCCATCGTGGAGGCGCACAACGGCGTGATCGACGTGGAGGACCGCGACGACGATTCGTCGGGCGCGCGCTTCCTCGTGCGGCTGCCGGTGGCCCCCGAACGATAAGGCGCGAACGATGACCGACGACGCCCGCACGATCCACGCGACGACGATCGCGATCCGCCACGGCGAGGACTGGCGGGCGGTGCTGCTCACCGGCCGGTCGGGCAGCGGCAAGTCCGATCTGGCGCTGCGGCTGATCGATCGCGGGGCGATGCTGGTGGCGGACGACTATACCGACCTGCGCCGCGACGGCGACCGGCTGATCGCGACGCCGCCGCCCCGCATCGCCGGGCAGATCGAGGTGCGCGGCATCGGCATCGTCGCGATGGCGCATCTGGCCGAAGCGCCCGTGGCGATGGTAGCGGTGCTGGACGGCGTGGTGGAGCGGATGCCCGAGCCGGTGGCGCACACGCTGGCCGGCGTGACCGTGCCCGGCACCGTGATCGCGCCGTTCGAGGCATCGGCCGCGATCCGTGTGGAGCGCGCGCTGGCCGTCCTGACGCCGGCATGAGCGCCCGCCGCCCGCCGCGCATCCTGTTCGTCACCGGCCTGTCGGGCGCGGGCAAGTCCACCGCGTTGCGCACGCTGGAGGATCTGGGCTGGGAGGTGGTCGACAACCTGCCCCTGCCTTTGCTCGACCGGCTGCTGGCGGTGCCGCTGTCCGTCGATGCGGCCGATGGCGACCGGCCGCTGGCGGTGGGGATCGACGCGCGCACGCGGGGATTCGATGCCGACGCCATCCTCAACCGCGCGGCGCGGCTGCGCGGCGACGACGCGCGCGAGGTGGAGACGCTGTTTCTCGACTGCTCGGGCGCGGAACTGGCCCGCCGCTTCTCCGAGACGCGCCGTCGCCATCCGCTGGCGCAGGACCGTCCGGTGGCGGACGGCATCCTGCGCGAGCGCACCCTGCTGGAGCCGCTGCGCCGCGCCGCCGACCATATCGTCGATACCACGGCCACCAGCACCAATGCGCTTCAGCAGGAACTGCGCCGCCGTTTCGAGGACCGCACCAACGCCGCGCCCACGCTGACGGTGATGTCGTTCGGCTTCTCGCGCGGGGTGCCGCGCGAGGCGGACCTGCTGTTCGACATGCGCTTCCTGCGCAATCCGCACTGGGACCCGGCACTGCGCCCGCTGACCGGCTTCGATGCCGGGGTGAGCGCCTATGTCGCCGCCGATCCGGCCTATGCCGAGGCGATGGAGCGGATCGAGGGGCTGATCGGCCTGTTGCTCCCGCGCTACGCCGGCGAGGGAAAGTCGTACGTCACCATCGCCATCGGCTGCACCGGCGGGCGGCATCGCTCGGTCCATGTGGCTGAACGGCTGGCGAACGTGTTGCGTGCCGGTGGATTTTCCCCCACCGTGCTGCATCGCGACCTTGCGCCGCAGACCCCCGACTCGTCGTCGGGGCGGGTAGCGTGAACAATCGGGCCGGAACAGACGCGGATGGGTAGATGATCGGGTTGGTGCTGGTAACGCACGGTCGGCTTGCGGCAGAGTTCGTCGTCGCGATGGAACATGTGGTGGGGCCGCAGGCGGCGATCGAGCCGATCTGCATCGGGCCGGACGACGACATGGAGGTGCGCCGCGCCGATATCGCGCGTGCCGTGGCGGCGGTAGAGGCCGGATCGGGCGTGATCGTGCTGACCGACCTGTTCGGCGGCACCCCGTCCAACCTGGCCATCTCGCTGATGGAGCCGGGTCGGGTGGAGGTGATCGCCGGGATCAACCTGCCCATGCTCATACGCCTTGAGGGAGCGAGAAAGATGATGAACGTGAAGGCAGCGGTGGCGGCAGCCCGCGAAGCCGGGCGCAAATACATCTCGGTCGCCTCCGAGGTATTGGGGGAAGCCGCCGCATGACCGCGATCGAACGGCAGGTGCAGATCACCAACCGGCGGGGCCTGCACGCGCGGGCCAGCGCCAAGTTCGTTACCCTCGCCAGCGGCCAGGCCGCCGAGATCGAGGTGGAAAAGGACGGATCGCGCGTGGCCGGCACCTCGATCATGGGGCTGATGATGCTGGGCGCGGCGATGGGCGACAGCATCCGCATCAGCGCGAAGGGTGCCGATGCCGAGCGCGCGGTCGTGGCGCTGGTCGAGCTGGTCGAGGGCAAGTTCGGCGAGGAATAACTCGCCGGCCGCTTCATCATGCCCCGCCAGATCACCGCCTTCTCGAACCCGCTCGTCAAGAGCGTCCGCCTGCTGCGCGAGAAGCGCCATCGCCGCGAGCAGGGCCGCTTCCTTGCCGAGGGACTGCGCATCCTGACCGAGGCGCTGGATGCCGGCTGCCTGCCCGAGACGATCTTCTACGCGGTCGATTCCGCCCGCCACCCATTGGTGGTGCGGCTGGTGGCGGCGGTGGAGCAGGCCGGCGGCGAGGCGATCGAGACGAGCCGGGACATCCTCCACAAGCTGTCCGGCAAGGACAATCCGCAGACGGTGCTGGGCGTCTATGCCGAGTTCACCCTGCCGCTGGCCGCGCTGGATCGCAGCACCGCGCCGATCTGGCTGGTGGCGCAGTCGCTGCGCGATCCGGGCAATCTGGGCACCATCCTGCGAACCGGCGACGCGGTGGGGGCGGGCGGGCTGATCCTGATCGACGACTGCGTCGATCCCTTCTCGGTGGAGGCGGTGCGCGCCTCGATGGGAGCGCTGTTCACCCAGTCGATCGCCGCCGCGACGTGGCCCGAGTTCGTCGCGTGGCTGCGCGGCGGGGCGGGGCAACTCGTGGGCCTCAGCCTCGATACCGACCATGATTATCAGGCGCCGCGCTATGCCGCGCCAACCTTCCTGCTAGTCGGCAACGAGGCGCAGGGGTTGCCGGCGGAGTATGCTGCCGAATGCGACCTGCTGGTGAAAATGCCGATGCTGGGCAAGGCCGACAGCCTGAACGCGGCGGTGGCGACGGCGGTGATGGCCTATGAGGTGCTGAACCAGCGCCGCCGGGTGCCAGACCCCGCCTGACGCCTGACGCCTGACGCCTGACGCCTGACGCCTGCCGGCGTGCCGGCAAAATTGCGCGCGCGTGCCGTCCCGGCTTTGATTTACATCAAGTTCTTCATAAGAGCGCGGCCGGGGACGAGACGGACGGGGCGGGGCATGCTGAGGATCTGCTATACGAGCCAGGCGACCGACGCGGGCAACCCCGGGCAACTCCTCGCCATCACCGAGGCGTCATGGGAGCTCAACCGCCTCGCCGGCATCACCGGCCTGCTGTTGTTCGACGGGCGCCGCTTCCTCCAGGCGCTGGAAGGGCCGGATGCGGCCGTGGCCGACTGCTATGGGCGGATCGCGCGCGACGAGCGGCATTTCGACATCCGCGTGATCTTCAATACGGCGATCGCCCGACGTGAGTTCGGCGACTGGTCGATGCGTCGCCGGCTGCTCGACCAAACGCGCCGGGAAGCGTTCCGCCAGACGGTGATGGGGGATGTCGCGGGTGTATCCGACATGCACCTGCGCGCATTCTTCGTCGGTTTCGCCGCTCTGGGCGAGCAGTAGTGCCGTGCGACGCTGACGCTAAATCAGGGGAGGCGGCGGTGGTGGAGCTGAAGGGAATCGAACCCTTGACCTCTGCAGTGCGATTGCAGCGCTCTCCCATCTGAGCTACAGCCCCGTCCGCCGGGCGCTTCCTCTAGCCGCCCGATTGCGATGATGCAACGGCCTTTTCCGGCAGCCGTATCCTCCTCCGCCGAATATCCGCCGCTACGCACCGTCCATCGTGTCGATGTGGCCGGATCGGAACGAAAATCCCGCATTCTCATTTATCCTGACGAGATCGTGCGACGGCCGCTCGGCCAAGAAGACACGGTCTTGGCAGGAAGAACGCAGGAGGATCATATGGGATATGATCGGAATGATCGACGTTACGGCCGCGACCAGAGCTATGGATATCGTCCGCAAGGACCGGCCCGTGACTATGAGCGCGGCTACGATCGCGGCGAAGACCTGAGCTATAACCGGGATCGCGGCTATGGCAGCGGCGGTTACGCACGGGGCCGCACCGATTACGGGCGTCCGCCGCAGGGCTACGATCAGGACGACCGCGGCTTCTTCGACCGCGCGGGTGACGAAGTGCGCTCCTGGTTCGGTGATGAGGAGGCCGAGCGCCGCCGTCGCTACGACGAGCGCTATGCCGACCGTGAGCCCGAGCGGGATCGCAGTGGCACCGGCCGCGACTCCTATCGCCGGGATACGTCGGATCGGTTGTTCGCAGCGGGCATCGCCGATGCCGGGCTGGGTATGCCGTCCGCCGGTTATGGCTGGAACTTCCGGGATGACCAGCGGCCGGATCGGGACCGCGGTAGCCGCGGTCGCGATCATGACCCAAGCTACAGCTCGTGGCGCGACCGTCAGATCGAGGCGCTCGACCGTGACTATGACGACTACCGTCGCGAGCATCAGTCCAAGTTCGACAACGAGTTCACCGGCTGGCGCAGCCGCCGGCAGGGCCAGCGCGACTCGCTCGGGCAGGTACAGGAGCATCAGGAGGTCGTCGGGTCCGACGGGCAGCATGTCGGCAAGGTCGATCACGTCCGTGGCGACCGCATCCTGCTCGCCAAGAACGACCAGAATGCGGGTGGCCACCACCATTCGATCCCGAGTTCGTGGATCACCAAGGTAGGCGACAAGGTGGAGATCGACCGCACCGCTGCCGAAGCGCAGAAGGCCTGGAAGGACGAGGAGTCCAACAAGGCCATCGGCGGCAACGACGACCGGTCGGGCGGCCGAAACCTGAACCGGAGTTTCTCCGGCACCTATTGATCGGATCGACCGATCGGGAAGGGGCCTCGTTCGCGAGGCCCCTTTTTCGTGTCAGATGCCGCTGCCGGCGAAGGTATCGCACTGCGCGGGGTCACCGCTGTCCAGCCCGCGCTTCAGCCATTCCTGCCGCTGGGCCGAGGTGCCGTGGGTGAAGCTTTCCGGCACCGGCCGCTGGCCCGCCGCCTGTTGCAGCGTATCGTCACCGATGGCCTGCGCGGCGCGCATGCCTTCCTCGATGTCGCCGGCCTCCAGCAGGTTCACGTCGTTCTTCGCCCAGACGCCGGCGTAGCAATCGGCCTGCAACTCCATACGCACCTGCAATGCATTGCCTTCCGCCTCGCTGGCATTGGCCTGCGCGCGGCGCACCCGGTCGGCGATGCCGGTGAGCTTCTGGACATGATGGCCGACTTCGTGCGCGATCACATAGGCCTGCGCGAAATCGCCGGGCACGCCATACTTCTGGCGCAGCTCGTCGAAGAACTGGGTGTCGAGGTAGATCTTGTTGTCGGACGGGCAATAGAACGGCCCCATCGCCGCCTGCGCCACGCCGCAGCCCGATCGCCCGGTGCTGCTGTAGAAGCTGAGCACCGCCGGGGTATATTGCTGGCCGCTTTTCGCGAAGATATCCGTCCAGCGCCGTTCGGTGGAGCCGAGCACCTTCAGCGACAGCCGCTGCACTTCGGTGAGCTGCGACGGATCGGTGGTGGCCGGGCCGCTCTGCTGCACCGGGCTGCCGCCCCCGCCACCGAGCAGTTGCAGCGGGTTGATACCGAACACCAGCGCCGCCACCACGATCAGCGCCAGCGCGCCGCACCCCAGCTTGCCGCTGCCGAGGAACATGCCGAGCAGCCCCAGCGGCAGGCCGCCACCGCCGCCGCCGCGCCCCTGCACCTCGAAATTGCTGCTCTCCTGCTCGTCGTCGAGCCGCATGGCCGTCCCCCTGATGATGTCGCGCGGACCATGCGCCGGGGGCACCGCGCTTGCAACCGAGCCTTGCCCGGGTGCCGGTCGCGGCCTAATCCACGCCAATCGCTCCGTAAAAAGGGATGCCCATGCGTCGCTCCGTCCTTCTCGCCGCCCCCCTGCTGCTCTCGCTGGGCGGCGCCGCGCCGGGCCTCGCGCCGGGGCAGTTGCCGGCCAACGTCACGCCGATCCACTACGACATCACGGTCGATCCCGATGCCAAGGCGCTGAGCTTCACCGGCAGCGAGGTAGTGACGATCGCGGTGGCATCGCCCACCCGCACGATCACGCTGAACGCGGCGGACCTGACGATCGGCGCGGTGCGGCTGGACGATGCGACCACGCCGACCGTGAAGCTGGATTCGGCGAAGCAGACGCTGACGCTCGCTTTCCCCTCGCCCGTGACGGCGGGCACGCACAAATTGTCGATCGCCTATGCCGGCAAGATCAATCGTTCGGCCGCCGGCATGTTCGCGGTGGATTACAAGAACGCCAGGGGCGGCGACGAGCGGATGCTGGTGACCCAGTTCGAGCCGGCGGACGGCCGCCGCTTCGCACCGATGTGGGACGAACCCTCGCGCAAGGCCACCTTCCGCCTCACCGCCGCCACGCCTGAGGGCAACACCGCCTTCTCGAACATGCCGGTGGCGGGCAAGGCCAAGGGCGCGAACGGCAAGACGCTGGTGACGTTCGCCACCACGCCGAAGATGTCCAGCTACCTGCTGTTCCTCGGCATGGGCGATGTCGAGCGGCGCACGAAGATGGTCGGCAATACCGAGATCGGCATCATCACCCGGCGCGGCGCGATCGATCAGGGCGATTACGCGCTGGAAAGCGCGGCGCGGCTGCTGGCCTATTACAACGACTATTTCGGCACGCCCTATCCGCTGCCCAAGATGGACATGATCGCCGCGCCGGGCAGCAGCCAGTTCTTCTCCGCGATGGAGAATTGGGGGGCGATCCTGTATTTCGATCGCGTCCTGCTGCTCGATCCCAAGGTGTCGTCGGAGAACGACCGCCAGCGCATCTTCACCGTGGTGGCGCACGAGATGGCGCACCAGTGGTTCGGCGATCTCGTGACGATGGCGTGGTGGGACGACTTGTGGCTGAACGAGGGTTTCGCCTCGTGGATGGAGGGCAAGGCCAGCCACGAGCTGAACCCGGGCTGGAACAAGGCCGCGCAGGATGTCGCGTTCGAGCGGGAGCGCGCGATGGCGGCGGATGCGCGGTCGAGCACGCACGCCATCGTCCAGCCGATCGGCACGGTGGACGAGATCAGCCAGGCGTTCGATGCGATCACCTATGCCAAGGGCCAAGCGGTGATCGGCATGATCGAGGGCGCGCTGGGGCCGGACCCGTTCCGTGACGGCGTGCGCCGCTACATGGCGAAGTACAAATATGGCAACACCCGCACCGACCAGTTGTGGGCGGAGCTGGCCGCCAGCGCCGGTCGCCCGGTCAAGCCGTTCGCGGATACGTTCACGCTGCAAGGGGGCGTGCCGCTGATCCGCGGCGGCGAGCCGGCGTGCGCGGGCGGCAACACGCGCATCACCTTCTCGCAGGATCGCTTCGGTCTCGATCCGGCATCCAAGGCCAGGCGGCGCTGGATCGTGCCGGTGCGGGTGGCGGGTGGCAACGCGATGGCGAAGCTGGACGTGAGCGGGCCGGGCGTGCGGCCCGCCACGGTGCGGGGATGTGTCAGCCCGGTCGTCGTCAATCCCGGGCAGCAGGGCTATTACCGCTTCCTCGCCGCGCCCGGCCATTTCAAGGCGCTGTCCGACGGGTTCGCCGGGCTGGTGCTCACCGATCAGGTGGGGCTGATGGGCGACACGCTGGCGCTGGCGAACGGCAACTACCTGCCGTTCGATCGCTATCTGGGCCTGCTCGACAAGATCCCGGCCACCGCCGATCCGCTGGTATGGAACCTCGCCGCCGCACAACTGGTCCGGCTCGATCGGGTGCTGGCGGGCGATCCCGCGCAAAGGCCCTTCCGCGCCCGCGCCGCCGCCATGCTCGCCCCGCAATATGACCGCGTCGGCTTCGCGCCGAAGCGTGGCGAGGCGCCGCCCGTCAGCCAGTTGCGCGAGGTGCTGATCGTGGCGCTCGGCCGGTTCGGCTACGCGCCCGTCGCCGATGCGGCGCGCAAGGCGGTGGCCGGCGGGCTGGACGACATCCCCGCCGCCACGCGCAACGCGGTGCTCGCCACCTACGCCCTCAACGCCACGCCGGCGGACTGGGACAAGCTGCACGCGCTGGCGCTGGCGGAGCGCAACCCGATCGCCCGCAGCGATCTCTACGCGGCACTTGCCGGCTCGGCCGATGCGGCGCTGGCGCAGCGGGCGCTCGATCTGGCGCTGACCGAGGAGCCGACCACGCCCGACCGCGCCGAGCTGATCGCGGGTGTTTCGGCCGAGCATCCGGCGCTGGCGTTCGATTTCGCGGTGGCGCACGCCGCGCAGGTGAACGCCTTCGTCGAGGCGAGTTCGCGGCCGCGCTACATCGTCCGTCTCGCCACCACCTCGGCCGATCCGGCGCTGGCGGACCGGGTGGAGCGGTACGCCGCCACCTCCGTTCCCGCCGGATCGCGGCAGACGGCGACCGATGCCGTCACCACCATCCGCTATCGCGCGCGGCTGCGGGCGGAGCAGGCGGCGCCGATCGCGGCGTGGGCGGGGCGCGCGACAAACGGGTCGTGATCGGGCTGGACGCTTGATGCGGCGCGCCGGACGCGTCACATGAGGCGGATGGCCGATATCGAACCGATGCCCCAACGCCCCGCCGCGCTGCCGCTGCCCGACCAGGTGGCGCTGGTGTTGCAGGGCGGCGGGGCGCTCGGATCGTATCAGGCGGGCGTGTACGAGGCGCTGGCGGCGTCGGCGATCGAGATCGACTGGGTAGCCGGCATCTCGATCGGCGCGGTCAATGCCGCGATCATCGCCGGCAACCCGCCCGAGCGGCGGGGGGAGCGGCTGCGCGCGGTCTGGGACGGCGTCACCAACAGCCTGCCGAGCGTGCCGATCTGGCCCGGCGACCGGATGCGCGAGGCAGTCCACATGTGGTCCGCCGCCTGGGTGATGGCGGCGGGCGTGCCGGGCTTCTTTTCGCCGCGCCTCATCCCGCCCATGCTGGCGCCGGCCGGCTCGATGGAGGCGCTCAGCTTCTACGACAGCACCCCGCTGGTGGCCACGCTGGACGCGCTGATCGACTGGGATCTGCTCAACGACGGGCCGATGCGGTTGTCGGTGGGCGCGGTGGAGCTGGAAAGCGGCAACTTCCATTATTTCGACACCCGCAACGAGCGGATCGACGCGCGGCACATCATGGCCTCGGGCGCGCTGCCGCCCGGCCTGCCGCCGGTGGAGATCGACGGCAAGCTGTGGTGGGACGGCGGCCTCGTTTCCAATACGCCGCTCAGCCATGTGCTCGATACGCAGCCGTGCGATCTGCTGGTGTTCCAGGTCGATCTGTTCGCCGCCGCCAACACCCGGCCGCGCACGATGATGGACGTGCTGGCGCGCGCCAAGGAGATCCAGTTCTCCAGCCGCACCCGGCAGGTATCCGACCAGCTGCTCAAGCTGCGGCGTGAGCGCGAGGCGATCCGTACCCTGCTCGACAAGCTGCCGGCCGACCTGCGCGACGACCCCGATGTCGCCACGCTGGCGGCCGCCTCGCGCGAGCACAGCGTCAACCTCGTCCAGCTCGTCTATCGCGCCAATGCGTGGGAGGGCGGATCGCGCGACTATGAATTCTCCGCCCGCACGATGGAGGAGCATTGGGCGGCGGGCGGCGCGGCGGTGGCGCAGACGATCGACCGCTCCAACCTGCTCGCGCGCAATATCATGGACGGCAAGACCGCCGCCTTCGACCTCGCCAGACCGGAGTAGAACATGTTTCTCAAGGGCAAGACCGCACTCATCACCGGCTCCACCTCGGGCATCGGCCTGGCCTATGCCAAGGCGCTGGCCGCCGAGGGCGCAGCGGTGATGATAAACGGCTTCGGCGACGCCGACGCGATCGAGACCGAGCGCAAGGCGCTGGCCGAGACGAGCGGCGCGAAGGCGGCCTACTCGCCCGCCGACATGAGCAGGCCGGACGAGATCGCCGCGATGGTGAAGGCCTGCGAGGAACAGCTGGGCGGGCCGGACATCCTCATCAGCAATGCAGGCGTGCAGTTCGTCTCGCCGATCGAGGAGTTCCCGATCGAGAAATGGGACCAGATCATCTCGATCAACCTGTCCGCCGCCTTCCACGCCATCCGCGCCGCCGTGCCGGGGATGAAGGCGCGCAAGTGGGGGCGGATCATCAACACGGCCTCGGCCCACTCGCTTACCGCCTCGCCGTTCAAGTCGGCCTATGTCTCGGCCAAGCACGGCCTTGCCGGGCTGACCAAGACGGTGGCGCTGGAAACGGCGACCTTCGGCATCACCGCCAACTGCATCAGCCCCGGCTATGTCTGGACGCCGCTGGTGGAAAAGCAGATTCCCGACACGATGAAGGCGCGCAACATGACGCGCGAGCAGGTGATGAACGACGTGCTGCTCGCCGGTCAGCCCACCAAGCAGTTCGTGACGGCCGAGCAGGTGGCGAGCATGGCGCTGTGGCTGTGCAGCGACGGTGCCGCCTCCACCACCGGCACGAACATTTCGATGGATGGCGGCTGGACCGCCTGAGGCGGACCGGACGGCGGTGCGTTGTCGCCTGAGCGATCGGCCGTCCGGCCGGTGCCGTCGAGAGGAAGGGTCGCCTGCATGACGATTTCGCGCGTGCTGTGGGCGGCTCTGCCGTTGCTGGCGATGTCCGCCTGCGCTTCGCACCATCGCGACCGTGAGCGGCCGGCGCAGGCCACCGCCGGCTGGCGCGCGATCGCCACCCCGGCGGATCGCGATCGCGTGCGGACATGGCGCGACGCGTGGACACAGGCGCTGGCCAGGGTGACGTCACCCGCCGACCGGGCGCGGGTGACGGGCGAGGGGGCGTTGTTCCAGCCCGATGCCGCGCTGCCGGGGCCGATCCCGCCGCCGGGCGACTATCGCTGCCGCGTGACCAAGCTGGGCGGGCGCGGCGATGGCGGCATGCGCTACGTCGCCTATCCCGCCTTCGCCTGCCGCATCACGCGCGAGGCCGACGTGCTGAGCCTGGCCAAGCTCGGCGGGTCGCAGCGCCCGGTCGGCCTGCTGTTCCCCGACGATGGCGGCCGCCTCGTCTTCCTCGGCTCGATGACCCTGGGCGACGAGAAGCGCCCGCTCGACTACGGCCGCGATCCCGAGCGCGACATGGCCGGTCTGTTCGAGCGGGTGGGGGCGGATCGCTGGCGGCTGGTGCTGCCTTTTCCGCGCTGGGAATCGACGCTGGACGTGATGGAGCTGGTGCCGGCCGGATAGGCGACCGCGATCAGGCGGGGGCGGCCAGCGCCGCCTTCAGCGCGGCGACGACGGCCAGCCCGGTATAGGGCTTGGCACAGACGAGCCGCCGGGAATGTTCGGCCGGGATGACGCTGGGCGTGCCGGTCGCGAAGATGAAGCGTATGCCGCGCCGGACCAGCTCGTCCGCGACGGGGAACGAGGTTCCGACGGCAAGCTGGATATCGAGGATCACGATATCGGGGCGGGGATCGAGCGATGCCATCGCTTCCTCCACATCCTTGGCGGGGCCGGCGATCCGCGCACCGACCTGTTCGAGGAACAGCGCGAGGCTGGCGCCGATGAGATACTTGTCCTCGACGATCAGGATCAGCTTGCCGGCAACTTCTTCGATAATCACCCCTGAGTCTCCGAAGCAGTCGCCGATATTTATTTATCGGATATGCATCGCTAGCGGGCAAGTCCGGATATTTATTCACCATATAGAAGGTGACAACTAAAACCGTTGATTCAAGTTAGGAATAAAATGGCTGATTTGGATCAACTGCTTGAACGCCAGCGGATCCTCGCGGAGTTCGGCCTGTCTTCCATGAAGACGGACGATCTGGACACCGTGCTGACCGAGGCGTGCCGGCTCGTAGGCCAGGCGCTTGGCACCAATCTGGCCAAGATTCTCGAAATCGATCACGACGGACAGTCGATGCTGGTGCGGGCCGGGGTCGGCTGGCCCCCCGGCGTGGTTGGCAAAGTGCATCTGCCGATGGACGAGTTCTCGTCCGAGACATTTGCGATCAGGGCCGCGCATCCGGTCAGCACCGCCGACATCCGCGCCGAACCCCGCTTCGAGTTTCCGCAATTCATGAAGGATGCCGGCGTCGTCGGCCTCGTCAACGTGCCGATCTTCCTGGCCGGACGCGCGCCCTACGGCGTGCTGGAGGTGGACAGTTGCACGGTATGGCAGCCGAGCGATCACGATATCGCCTTCCTCCATACCTACGCCACCGTTCTCGCCCCGGTGATCGACCGGTTGCAGAAGGCGGATGCGCTGAAGCATGCGGCGGATCGCAACGAGATCCTGCTGCGCGAACTGCAGCACCGGGTGAAGAACAACCTCGCGGCGGTGATCGGGCTGGTGCAGATCCGCATGGGCCGTGCGCAGAGCGAAGAGGTGCGGTCGGAACTGTCCGTGATCGGCGATCGGCTGGAAGCGCTGCGGCTGGTCCACGATCACGTCCATATCAGCGGCAATGACGACCGGCTGCGACTGCGGCCCTACGTCACGGAATTGCTGGAGGGCTTGATCGCGCTGCATCGCGAGAGCGCACCCGTGCTCGTCGTGCGGATCGACGAGGTGGAGATCGACAGCGAGATCGCGTTTCCACTCGGCCTGATCCTGAACGAATTCGCCACCAACAGCCTGAAATACGCCTTCTCGACGCCGGCAACCCCGACACCGACGATCACGGTGGAAGCGCAACGGTGCGACGGGCGGCTGTGGGTGGAGATCGCCGACAATGGCGTGGGGTTGCCCGCACTGCCGACGACAAGGCCGCGATCGGGCACCGGCATGGCCTTGATCGACGGGCTGGCGCGGGAGATCGGCGCACGGCCGGAATGGGCCTCGGCGGCAGGCACCACCCTGCGCTTCTCACTGCCGAACACGGTGCCGCGGTAAACGCGTATCCCTGCCTTCCGGGGTCTTCTGGCAGGTCGTATCCAGCCTGCGGCCTCAAGCCCGCCGCGTCACCGCGCGCCCTCGGGCCAGATCAGCACGCGCACCGTCTGCAGCAGGATCAGCGTGTCGAGGAAGGGGGTGTAGTTCTTGGCGTAATAGAGGCCGTATTCCAGCTTGTGCCGAGCGTCCTCCAGGCTGGCGCCATAGGGATAGTTGATCTGCGCCCAGCCGGTGATGCCGGGTTTCACCATGTGCCGCTCGGCGTAGAAGGAGAGGCTCTTCTCCAGTTCCGCCACGAACTGCGGCCGTTCGGGGCGCGGGCCGACGAAGCTCATCTCGCCGCGCAGCACGCTCCACACCTGCGGCAGCTCGTCGATCCGCAGCTTGCGGATGACGCGGCCGACGCGGGTGATGCGCGGATCGTTCTTTTCCGCCCATACCGCCTTGCCCGGCGCCTCGGCATCCTGCCGCATCGAGCGCAGCTTCGGGATCGAGAAGTTCTCGCCGTACAGGCCCACGCGGGTCTGGCGGAAGAAGGCCGGCCCCTTGCTCTCCAGCTTCACCAGCACGGCGGTGACGGCGATCACGGGGGCGGCGATCACCAGCAGCAACAGGCTGGCCACCAGATCGAAGCCGCGCTTGGCGATGCTGGATAGCCGCCGACCGGCGGAAAATCCGTCGGAGAAGATCAGCCACGATGGGTTCGTGCTGTCCAGATCCACCCGTCCGGTCTCGCGTTCGAGGAAGGTGCTGATCTCGTTGACGTGGACGCCCGTCGTCTTGATCCGCAGCAGATCCTTGAAGGGCAGGGCGTTGCGTCGTTCGTCCAGCGCGAGCACCACCTCGCTCGCCCCCAGCGCCACGACATGATCGCCCAGACTCTCGATGTCGCGGCGGTCGATCGCTTGCGGCACCCGCTGCGGCCCTTCGTTCATCGCCACGAAGCCGACGACGACGAAGCCCGCGCGCGCGCCGTTCGCCAGCGCCATGATCCGCGAGGCGCGCGCGCCCGCCCCCAGCACCAGCACCCGCCGCTTGAACGTGTCGCTGCCGAGCAGACGCCCGAACAGCGCGCGCACGAGGATGAGCAGCGCGATCGACAGACCCATCGCATAGGCCGAATTGGACCGCCACAGCGTGAGTTCGGGGAACAGGAAGAACATCAGCGAGATGAGGATCACGCCGAGCGACACCGCCACGAGCAGCCGGGCGGCGGCGAAGCGCAGCGATTGCAGCGCCTCGTCGCCATAGGCCCCCACTGCGATCAACGCGCATTCCAGTGCCACCGCGAAACTGGCGAGCTGGGGCAGCCGCGTCCACACCGGCTCGGCGAGCGCGTCGATCTGCCACAGCCGGATCCGCCAGCCGGCCTCCGCCGCTGCCAGCAGCATGGCGAAATCGACGAGGCCCAGCAGCAGCACCGCATAGGGGATGTAGTGTTTGAAGAGCCGTATCACGCCGTCGAGGATCCCCGCACCCTGGTCTGCCGCGACCGTGGAAGGCTTTTACCCTGACGAGTGTCGGTGAAATTGACAAAGAAATCCTGAACCGTTCCGGCCACCGGCCATCGCAGGCTTGACGATCGCGGGCCGCCCGCCGAATTAGGCGGCATGAACCAGACAATCCGGAAGATCAGCCCCGTCATCCTTTCAGGCGGGTCTGGAACCCGACTCTGGCCGCTTTCCCGCACCGGTCGGCCCAAGCAGTTGCTGGCGCTGACCCATGACGAAACGATGCTCCAGCTCACCGCACTGCGGGCCGACGATCCGGCGCGGTTCGGCCGCCCGATCATCGTCGCCAACGCCGCCCACGCCGACCAGATCGAGGCGCAGTTGAACGCGGTGGGGGCCACCCCCGACACGCTCATCCTGGAGCCGGTGGCGCGCAACACCGCGCCGGCGATCGCGCTGGCCGCACTGGTCATGCCGCCCGAGGCGCTGATGCTGGTGATGCCGAGCGATCACGTCATCACCGATGTCGCCGCCTTTCGCGCCGCGATCGACGCGGCGGTGCCGCTGGCGGACGACGGCTGGCTCGTCACCTTCGGCATCGCCCCGCAGGCGCCCGACACCGGTTACGGCTACATCCGTACCGGCGAGGTGCTGGCGGACGGCGTGCGCCGGGTGGAGCGGTTCGTCGAGAAGCCGGACCGCGCGACCGCCGAAGCCTATCTGGCCGAGGGCTGCTATGCATGGAACGGCGGCATCTTCCTGTTCCGCGCCGACGCCTATCTGGCCGCGCTGGAGCGTCACGCCCCCGCCATCGCCGCCGCCGCCCGCGCCTCGCACGCAGCGGCCCGGCGCGAGGGCGCGCGGCTCTACCCCGAGGCGGAGGCATTCGGTGCGTCGCCTTCCGACTCGATCGACTATGCCGTGATGGAAAAGGCCGAGCGCGTGGCGGTGGCCCCGGTCGACATGGGTTGGTCCGACGTGGGCAGCTGGGACGCGCTGCACGATCTGGCCGTCAAGGACGATGGGAACAACGCGCATCACGGCGAGGTCGTGGCGATCGACACCAGCGGCTGCCTGATCCGCACCGACGGCCCGCTGGTGGCCGCCGTGGGGGTGAAGGATCTGATCGTCATCGCCACCGGCGACGCCATCCTCATCATGCCGCGCGGCAGCAGCCAAGAGGTGAAGCGCGCGGTGGAGGCGCTGAAGAAGAACGGCCACGTCACCCTGGACCGGCCGTTCGAATCGGCATTGTCACAGGACTGAAACTCTCCGCCCGCTCGCGCGTCTGACCTCAAGCTATTGAGGGGACAGGCGATGAAGGTAAAGATCGAACGGGGGGCGGCTTGATGTCGTCGCGGTGGCCCGCCGTCCTGTGGCTGGTGCGCCACGGCCAGAGTGCGGGAAATGTCGCGCGCGATGCCGCCCATGCCGAGGGGCTGGAGCGGATCGAAATTTCCGGTCGCGACGTGGACGTGCCCCTCTCCCCGCTGGGTGAGCGGCAGGCCGATGCACTCGGCCACTGGTTCTCCACCGGCCATGAGGACGGTCGTCCAGAGGTCATCATCGCCTCGCCCTACGTCCGAGCGATCCAGACCGCGCACCGTTTCCGCGATGCGGGCGGGGCCGCGCCGGACGAGCCGATCTGCACCGACGAGCGGCTGCGCGAGAAGGAATTCGGCATCCTCGACGGGCTGACTACCCCCGGCGTGGCGGCGGTCTATCCCGATCAGGCCGAGTTCCGCCGCATCCTCGGCAAGTTCTACCACCGCCCGCCGGGTGGCGAGAGCTGGTGCGATGTGATCTTCCGCCTGCGCTCGCTGATGGACACCGTCTCGCTGCACTATCCGGGCAAACGGGTGATGATCGTGGCGCATCAGGTAGTGGTGCTGTGCATGCGTTACGTGATCGAGAACCTCGACGAGGAGCGCATCCTGGCGATCGACCGCGAGGGTGACGTCGCCAATTGCTCGATCACCGAATATCGTTTCGACCCGGACGCCGGGCGTGACGGCAATCTGGTGCTGGAGCGCTACAACGTGACGGCGCCGATGGCGGACTCGGCCGAGGCGGTGACGACTGCGCCCGACCCGATCGTGGCGGCACGCGGGTGAGCGGGCCGACCAGGCTCGATGCCGAATGGCTCCGCCGGCACCCGCTGCCGATGCATGAGGGCGAGACGGACAAGAACAGCCGGGGCCGCGTGCTGGTGGCAGGCGGCGCGGCGATGGTGCCGGGCGCGCTGCGGCTGACCGGCGAGGCGGCGTTGCGCGCGGGCGCCGGCAAGTTGCAGATGGCGACGCTGGAAGGGGCGGCGCTGGCGCTCGGCATGCTGGTGCCGGAAGCCGCGACGATCGCGCTGCCGGCCGACCGCCACGGCGAACTGGGCCGCAAGGCGGTGCCGCTGCTGCGTGCCGCGATCGAGCGATGCGACACGTTCGTGATCGGTCCTGGCATGGGCGACCGCGATCAGGCGGCAGTGCTGGTCGAGGCGCTGCTCGATGCGCCGCGCGACGACCTCTCGATCGTGATCGATGCCGCCGCCATCGCCTGCGCCGACCGGTTGCGCGAGATCCTGTGCCGTCACGGCGGACGGGTGGTGCTGACCCCGCATCACGGCGAGATGGCCGCGCTGACCGGGCTGGATGCCACCACGATCGCAGCCGATCCGCTGGCGGCGGCACGCGACGCGGCTATTCGCTGTGGCGGTGTCGTCGCGTTGAAAGCGAGCGAGACAGTGATCGCCGGCCCCGATGGCACGCTGCTGCACTACGGCGGCGGCGGCGTGGGGCTGGCGACGGGCGGTTCGGGTGATGTGCTCGCCGGGATCGTCGGCGGCCTGCTCTCGCGCGGCGCCGCGCCGCTTGTGGCGACCGCGTGGGGGGTGTGGTTGCATGGGGAGGCGGGCCGCACGCTGGCCCGCCGTATCGGACCGATCGGCTTCCTCGCCCGCGAACTGCTCCCCGAGATACCGGGGCTGATGGCGCGCCCGGTGGACTGAACCTATTTCTTCGCCGCGGGTTTGGCGGCTGCCTTCACGGTGTTGAGCGGCTTGACCGTATTCAACGGCTTCGCGGTATTGAGCGGTTTCGGCGCATCGATCGGCTTCGTGGTGCTGATCGGCTTGGCGGCTTCAACCGGCTTCGTCGCGTTCAGTGGCTTGGCGACCGCAGGTTTCGGGGCAACAGGGGCGGGGGCTTTCGTCGGTGTCTTCACTGCTGCGGGTGCCGGTGCCGGTGCCGGCGCCGGCTTGGCGCTGGGTTTCTCGCGTACATAGACGCCGCCGGTGTCGTTCCGCCGCACCTCGAACGCGCCGGTCCGCTCGACCAGATCGATCAGCTTGGCCGACCCGTATGTGCGCGGGTCGAAGTCCGATTTCAGCGTCGCCAGCCGCTTGCCGATGTTGCCGAGCGTGATCCAGCCGTTTTCATCGTCCAGCTGCGAGATGGCGGTGCGGATCAGCGGGATCGCCTCGCTGGCGGGCTGCTTCACCGAGGCCGGGCGGGTGTCCTGCCGCTCCGGCTCGCTCGGCTTGGGGGCCTCGGGGATCAGGTTTTCGGTGTAGATGAAGCGGCTGCACGCCTGGCGGAAGCTGGCCGGCGTCTTCTGCTCGCCGAAGCCGTACACGTCGACGCCCTCCTCGCGGATACGGGCGGCGAGACGAGTGAAATCGCTGTCGGACGAGACGAGGCAGAAACCGTCGAAACGGCCGTTGTGCAGCAGGTCCATCGCATCGATCACCAGCGCGATGTCCGAGGCGTTCTTGCCGATCGTGTAGGCGAAGCTCTGGTGCGGCATGATCGCGTGGACCTGCAGGATCTCCGCCCAAGATTTCAGCCGTGTGCCGGAAAAGTCTCCGTAGATCCGCCGCAGGCTGGCGACGCCGATCTTCGCGATCTCCTCGAACAGGCCGGTCGCGATACGGGCGGAGGCATTGTCGGCGTCGATCAGGACGGCGAGGCGGGGGGCGCGGGTTTCCGAAGTCATCACCGATCCTAGCGCGGGGTTCCGGCGAAAGCGAGCCGCCTGCGGGCACGACACTTGACATGGGGTTCATTTTTGCCGCATTGCAGCATGATGCGTAAAACCCTGAGCATGAAAAGCGCCACGCTGACCGAGCCGACGTTGCAGGCATCGCCCGCGATCGGGATCATCGAGGCGGCCATGGTGCGCAAGCTGCGTGTTCGGGCGATCTACAATCGTACCGAGATGCAGTTCGCTCCGCACATTCTCTACACCCGCCACGACGATCCGTTCGTCGACGGCGTGGTGATGGAGCGCGAGGGCAAGCCGCCGCGCGAGATCAAGCTGGCGAGCTTCAAGCTGGCGGGCCTCACCGGCCTGACGCTGACGACCGAGCGGTTCGAGCCGCAGGCCGTGTTCAATCCGGCCGAGCCGCGGTACGAAGGCTGCAAGCTGTCGATGCTGAAGCTGGAGCCGACGGCGGTTTCCGCCGACTGAGCAGCGTGCTGCTGGGCGTAATCGTCACGACGCCCGTGTGTCGACCGAAGTCGAGACACGAAACGGGGTCTGTACCAAGACCCGCCTCGATTTCGCTCGGGGTATGGCAGGCCCGTCAGATAATTCTTTTCACGCGGGGCTGACGAAGCTGTCGAGCACGCGCTTGCGTCCGGCGTGCTCGAAATCGATCTCCAGCTTGTTGCCCTCGATCGCCGCGACCGATCCGTAGCCGAACTTGGTGTGGAACACGCGCTGCCCTTCGGCGATATCGCCGCGCGGCTTGGCGGCGAAGCTGGCGGCGCTGGCACGGGACTCCACGATCCGTGCCGCCGGCGCCAGCGTGCCCGCCGCCGAGGCGCGCTGCCAACCCGGCCCGCGTCCGGCCCCGCGCCCGACATGAGCGAACGGATCGGCCTGCTCGCTCCACTGCGCGCGCCACAGCGACTCGCCGCCCGCCATCGTCGTCTCGCTGTCGACATGCTCGTCGGGTAGCTCGCCGACGAAGCGCGAGGGGATCGACGAGGTCCACTGGCCGTAGATCCGCCGGTTGGCGGCGTGGACGATGAAGCATTTGCGCCGCGCCCGCGTGATCGCGACATAGGCGAGGCGGCGTTCCTCCTCGAGGCTGGCGAGGCCGCCCTCGTCCAGCGAACGTTGCGAAGGGAACACGCCTTCCTCCCACCCGGCGAGAAAGATGGTGTCGTACTCCAGCCCCTTGGCCGCGTGGATCGTCATGATCGTCACCTTGGCCGTCTCGCGGTCGGCGTCGTTGTCCATCACGAGGCTGACATGTTCGAGAAAAGCGGGGAGCGTCTCATACTCCTCCATCGCGCGGGCGAGCTCGGTCAGGTTTTCCAGTCGCCCCGCCGCCTCGGCCGAACGATCGGCCTGCAGCATCGCGGTATAGCCGGATTCATCCAGCATCAGCCGGGCCAGTTCGGCATGGGGCAGATCGTTCAGCCGGTCGCGCCAGCGGGCGATGTCGATCACGAGGTTGCCGAGCGCGCGGCGCGCCTGCGGGGTCAACTCGTCGCTGTCGAGGATGCGCGCGGCCGCCGTCGTCAGCGGCACGCCTTGGGCGCGCGCCAGCATGTGGACCTTGGCCACCGCCTTGTCGCCCAGCCCGCGCTTGGGCACGTTGACGATCCGCTCGAACGCCAGATCATCCGCCGGCTGCGAGATCACGCGCAAGTAGGCAAGCGCATCGCGGATCTCGGCCCGCTCGTAGAAACGGAAGCCGCCGACGATGCGATAGGGCAGGCCGATCGCGATGAAGCGGTCCTCGAACTCGCGGGTCTGGAACTGTGCGCGCACGAGGATCGCCACGTCGTCCAGCCGGCCACCCTTGCGCTGGTGCGACTCGATCTCGTCACCGACGCGGCGGGCCTCCTCCGGCCCGTCCCACACGCCGATCACCTTGACCTTCTCGCCCTCGGCCTCGTCGGTCCACAGCGTCTTGCCCAGCCGGCCGCCGTTGTTGGCGATCACGCCCGATGCGGCGGCGAGGATGTGCGGGGTGGAGCGGTAATTCTGTTCGAGGCGGATGGTGGCGGCGCCCGGAAAGTCCTTTTCGAAGCGCAGGATGTTGGCCACCTCGGCCCCGCGCCACGAATAGATCGACTGGTCGTCGTCGCCGACGCAGCAGATGTTCTTGCGTTCCTGCGCGATCAGGCGGAGCCAGAGATACTGGCTCGAATTGGTATCCTGATACTCGTCCACCAGGACATATTTGAACCGCTGCTGATATATCTCCAGCACGTCGCGGTGGGTCTTGAGGATCACCAGCATGTGGAGCAGCAGATCGCCGAAATCGCAGGCGTTCACCGCCTTCAGCCGCGCCTGATAGGCGGCGTAGAGCTGCTGTCCGCGCCCGTTGGCGAAGCCCTCGCTCTCACCGGCGTCCACGTCGTCCGGGGTCCAGCCGCGGTTCTTCCAGCGGTCGATCATGCCGGCCAGCATCCGGGCGGACCAGCGCTTCTCGTCGATCTCGGCGGCCACGATCAGCTGTTTCATCAGGCGCAGCTGGTCGTCGGTATCGAGGATGGTGAAGTTCGATTGCAGCCCGACCAGTTCCGCGTGACGCCGCAGCATCTTGGCGGCGATCGAGTGGAACGTGCCGAGCCACGGCATCCCCTCCACCGCATCGCCGAGGATGCGGTGGACCCGCTCCTTCATCTCGCGCGCGGCCTTGTTGGTGAAGGTGACAGACAGGATCTCGGACGGCCACGCCCGCCGCGTGGCGACGAGATGGGCGAGCCGGGCGGTGAGCGCCGCCGTCTTGCCGGTGCCCGCGCCGGCCAGCACCAGCACCGGCCCCTCGGTCGTCAGCACGGCCTCGCGCTGGGGGGCGTTCAGGCCGCGCAGGTAGGCGG
>NZ_VNIM01000063.1 GCF_007785815.1 Alterirhizorhabdus solaris
AGCCGCGGGGGGGCGGGTGGTGCCGGCTACAGGAGTCGAACCCGTGGCCCCCTGATTACAAATCAGGTGCTCTACCAACTGAGCTAAGCCGGCGTTGACGACGGCCATAGGGTGAGGCCGGAAGCCCGTCAATCGGACGCCCCGATCGATGACCGGGCAAAACGGAAAGGGGCCGCGGATCCGGTGGATCCACGGCCCCTTCGACAATCCTCTACCGGATCAGCGCGAGTAGAACTCGACGACCAGGTTCGGCTCCATCTTCACCGGATAAGGCACCTCGTCCAGCGTGGGCACGCGGACATAGGTGATCTTGGCGGCGCCGTCGGCCGACACGTAATCGGGGATTTCACGCTCGGAGAGGCCCTGAGCCTCCATCACCAGCGCCATTTCCTGTGCCTTGCTGCCCAGCGTGATCTCGTCGCCCGGGCCGACACGGCGCGAGGCGATGTTGCACTTCACGCCGTTCACGCGGACGTGGCCGTGGTTCACGAGCTGGCGTGCGGCGAAGATCGTCGGCGTGAACTTGGCGCGATACACCACCATGTCCAGGCGGCGCTCGAGCAGGCCGATCAGGTTCTGCGAGGTATCGCCCTTCATCTTCGAGGCGTCGGTGTAGCTGCGCTTGAACTGCTTCTCGGTGATGTCGCCGTAGTAGCCCTTCAGCTTCTGCTTCGCCTTGAGCTGGATGCCGTAGTCCGACACCTTGCTCTTGCGGCGCTGGCCGTGCTGGCCGGGGCCATACTCGCGCTTGTTCACCGGGGACTTCGGGCGGCCCCAGATGTTCTCGCCCATGCGGCGATCGAGCTTGTACTTGGCGCTGGTGCGCTTCGTCATGATACGTCCTTCAATTGCGTTCGTCTGCTCCCCGGAGCCGCGCTGCTGATCTCGTGAAAGAGGCAGGGCCACCGCTTCACCAGGGGTGCGGGGCCAATTGCGAGCGGCGCCTATGGCCGGGCATCGCCACCAAGTCAAGGTTGCGGGCGGGGCGGGGGCGCCGCTAGAGAGGCGCGATGACCGATCCGATCCCTGCCGCCGCCTGCACCACCATGGCCGAGGTGCGCGCCGGGGTGGATGCGCTGGACGAACGCATCGTGGCCCTGCTGGGCGAACGGATGCGCTACATGGAGGCGGCCGCGCGCATCAAGCCCGAGCGCGACATGGTACGCGACGAGCCGCGCAAGGCGGCGGTGATCGCCAACGCCCGACGCGTGGCGGCCGAGCGCGGTTTTCCGGCCGAATTGGCCGGTGCGCTGTACGAACTGCTGGTGGAAGCCTCGATCGCCTACGAGCTTGATCGCTTCGACGAACGCTGAGCCCTATTTCTGCGATCGCTCGATCGAGCGGAGCATTCCCCGTAGCGTGCGGATCTCGCCCGCGTTCCAGCCCGGGCTGGTCAGGATCGTGCGCAGCGCCCGCCGGTCGACATGCGCGCGATCGGGCGGGAAGAAGTAGCCGGCCGTCTCCAGGATGCCGTCAAGATGCGCGATCATCCGGTCCAGCTCGGCCTGCGGCGCGGGTTCGGCCTGTTCGACCGACGGCGG
The DNA here is from genome assembly GCF_007785815.1 of Alterirhizorhabdus solaris. Lineage (GTDB taxonomy): Bacteria > Pseudomonadota > Alphaproteobacteria > Sphingomonadales > Sphingomonadaceae > Alterirhizorhabdus > Alterirhizorhabdus solaris. The sequence continues at coordinate 1,542 of NZ_VNIM01000063.1, forward strand.
GGAGGCGAGCGCCTCGCCCTTGGACCATTCATAGGCGACGAGGATCACCGCCTGCGCCAGATTGAGCGAGCCGAATTCGGGATTGATCGGCACGGTGACGATCGTGCGCGCCACCGCCACGTCGTCCGTCTCCAGCCCGGAGCGCTCGGGGCCGAACAGGATCGCCGATCGCCCCGCCTCGCTGCGGATCGCGTGCGCGGCGGTTTCCGGCGTCACCACCGGCAGGATCACGCCGCGCTTGCGGACGGTGGTGGCATAGACGTGCGCGCAGTCGGCGGTGGCCTCGGCGACCGTCTCGTACACCTTCGCCCCGGCCAGCACGCTGTCCGCGCCGCTGGCGGCGGGTCCGGCGGCGGGGTTGGGCCAGCCGTCGCGCGGGGAAACGAGGCGCAGCTCGGTCAGCCCGAAGTTGAGCATCGCGCGCGCCGCCTTGCCGATATTCTCGCCGAGCTGGGGCCGCACGAGGACGATCGCGGGGGGCGGGGCGCCCTGACCATCGCCGCGCCGCTCATCCTGAGGAGAGACTGAGCCCGGCGAAGGCTCGTCTCGAAGGACGCGCCTGGCCAGTGACCGGACCGTCTCCCAATCCCCCTCGATCAACGCTTCCTTCTTCGCGCGGGACCAGCCTTTAAGTTGCTTTTCGACAGCAAAGGCCTGTTCGCGATCGGAAAAGTCCTCCGACCACACGAGCGTTACCGGGCGCCGGTTATGCGTGTAGCCGGGTGCTTCCCCGGCCTGATGCTGTGCCAGCCGCGTTTCCAGATCGTCGGTATGGCCGACATAATAGCTGCCGTCCGCGCACTGCAGCATGTAGGTGTGGAAACTCACGAACGATCCTTCGATACGGGCCTTCGCCTGCGCTCAGTCCCTACTCAGGAAGAGCGGGGCGGAGAAGGAGTCTGTAACAATTCCCTCACTCCCGCCCCGCCTCGGCCACCGTGCCGGCGAAATCCTCGAAGTCCTTGGCCTCGGTGAAGTCCTTGTAGACGCTGGCGAAGCGGATGTAGGCTACCGTGTCCAGCGCTTTCAGGCCGTCCATCACCATGCCGCCCACGCGCGCGGCGGGGATCTCGCTGTCGCCGCTCGTCTCGATCTGCCGCTGGATCGCGGAGACGAGGCGGTCGATCCGCCCCGGCTCGATCGGGCGCTTGCGGCAGGCGATCGCGATCGAGCGTTCCAGCTTGGTCCGGTCGAACGGCTCGCGTCGGTCCTCGCTCTTCACGATCGTCAGCTCGCGCAACTGCACCCGCTCGAACGTGGTGAAACGCGCCCCGCAGCCTTCGCACTGACGGCGCCGGCGTATCGCGGCGCCGTCCTCGGTCGGGCGGCTGTCCTTGACCTGACTGTCTTCATGCGAACAGAAGGGGCAGCGCATCCCGGGCCTTGCTCAGCCGTTGGGATAGATCGGGAAGCGGTCGCACAGCGCCTCGACACGCTGCTTCACCGCCGCCTCGACCGCCGCGTCGCCATGCTCGCCCTTGTCGCGCAGGCCTTCCAGCACGTCGGCGATCATGTCGGCGATGTCGCGGAACTCCTTGACGCCGAAGCCGCGCGTGGTGCCGGCGGGGGAGCCCACGCGGATGCCGCTGGTCTTCACCGGGGGCAACGGATCGAACGGCACGCCGTTCTTGTTGCAGGTGATGCCGCTGCGCTCCAGCGCCTCGTCGGCGTCGCGGCCGGTCACGCCGAGCGGGCGAAGGTCGACCAGCGCCAGATGCGTGTCGGTGCCGCCGGCCACCAGATCGGCGCCGCGCTCCTTCAGCCGGGCGGCCAGCGCCTTGGCATTCTCCACCACGGCGGCGGCATAATGGCGGAAGTCGGGCTGCAGCGCCTCGCCGAACGCGACCGCCTTGGCGGCGATCACGTGCATCAGCGGGCCACCCTGCAGGCCGGGGAACACCGCCGAGTTGATCTTCTTGGCGATCGCCTCGTCGTCGGTCATCACCATGCCGCCGCGCGGGCCGCGCAGCGTCTTGTGCGTGGTCGTCGTCACCACGTGTGCGTGGCCGAACGGGGTGGGGTGGACGCTGCCGGCCACCAGCCCGGCGAAATGCGCCATGTCCACCATGAAGATCGCGCCCACCTCGTCCGCGATGGCGCGGAAGCGGGCGAAATCGATGATGCGCGGATAGGCCGAGCCGCCAGCGATCAGCAGCTTCGGGCGATGCTCCTTCGCCAGCGCCTGCACCTGGTCGAAGTCGATCAAATGATCGTCGGCGCGCACGCCATATTGCACGGCGTTATACCATTTGCCCGAGGACGCGGCCTTGGCGCCGTGCGTCAGGTGGCCGCCGGCATCGAGGCTGAGGCCCATGATCGTGTCGCCGGGCTTGGTCAGCGCCAGCATCACCGCGCCATTGGCCTGCGCGCCCGAGTGGGGCTGCACGTTGGCGAAACCGCAGCCGAACAGTTCCTTGGCGCGGTCGATCGCCAGCTGCTCCACCGTGTCGGACGGGGCGCAGCCCTGATAGTAACGCTTGCCGGGATAGCCCTCGGCATATTTGTTGGTGAAGACGGACCCTTGCGCCTCCAGCACCGCGCGGCTGACGATATTCTCGGAGGCGATCAGCTCGATCTGCTTCTGCTCGCGCTTCAGCTCGGCCGCCACGCCGCCGAACACCGCCGGATCGGCATCGGCCAGGCCGCGGGTGAAGAAGCCGTCGGGCTGCACGTCGCTCAGCGAGCGGCCGTCAGCGGTCCGTGGGTTCGTGCTCATGCGGGCTGCCTTTCGGAAGAGGAATTGGCGGGACTGGAAAGCATGTCGACGCGACGCTGGTGGCGGTCGCCGCCGAACGGCGTGGCGAGGAACGCAGCGAGGCAGGCCTTGGCCATCTCCACCCCGATCAGCCGTGCGCCCATGGCGATTACATTGGCATCGTTGTGCTCGCGCGCAAGCCGGGCGGAAAGCGGCTCGGAGACGAGGGCGGCGCGGCAGGCGGGGTTGCGATTGACCGCGATCGAGATGCCGATGCCGGAACCGCACAGCGCCACGCCCCGGGTCGCGCGGCCTTCCGCCACGGCCCGCGCCAGCCGGTAGCCGTAGTCGGGGGAGTCGACCGAGGCGGGGCCGTCCGGCCCGAGATCGAGCACGTCATGCCCCGCTTCGCGCATGAAGGCGACGAGCGCGGCCTTCAGCTCCACGGCGGCATGATCGGAAGCGATGGCGATGGTTTCTGCCATGATGATGGTCCTGTGAGTCGGATGGCGGCTCTCTAGAGCGGTTTGCCGTCGCGCGAAACCGCCGTGGTCATCCGCGGCCGGTGGCGGGCGCATGGATTGGGCGATAGGGTGCCGGCCTTAGGCGATTGCGACGAGGAGACGGTACGATGCGGACGATAGGGACCTGCCTGATGGCCCCGTTGGTGCTGGCCGGCTGCGGATCGTCCGGCGACGGTGCGGCAGGGGGGAGCAAGGTGACGGGGGCGACGCCCCCCGCCGGCCCCGCGATCGTCACGCCCGCCGGTTCGTCCTCCACGGTAGCGATCCCCGAGGCACCGATCGACAAGCCCACCGTCGCCGCGCCGTTCACCGATGCGTGGCTCGGCAAATGGGTCGGCGTGGAGGGGCTTGCGCTCACCATCGCGCGCGGCGACCGGCCGGATACCTACCGGCTCCACGTCGCGCTGATGGACGGGGTGAACGACTATATCGGCACCGCCGCCGGCGAGACGATCCGTTTCGAGCGCGACGGGCAGACCGCGACGATTCGCGCCACCACCGGCGCGGAAACCGGGCTGAAATGGCTGGCGGACAAGAAGAACTGCCTGACGATCAGGGAAGGGGAGGGGTTCTGCCGGGATTGATCGTGGTCGGCTCCGGGCGCCGCAGGCGAAGCCGGGCGGCAAGCTTGCCGAACGCATCCTTGTCCGCCTCGCCCAGCCCGTAGCGGACGGACATCCACAGGCCGCCGAACATGATCGGCGGCAGCAGCGGCACGCGCGCGGCGAACGGCAGCAGCCGCGTCGCCTCCAGCAGGGCGAACACGGCCCCGCAGGCCAGCAGCGCCACGCCGACCGCGCGGCCGAACGGCGGGAAGAACGGGTTCAGCCCGTCGGCGCGGTGCAGTTGCCACACGCTGAAGCCGCTCGACACGACCAGCCCGGCGCCCACCGCCAGCGCCATCGCTACCGGCCCGACATCGGGCAGCACCGCGAACGCCACGGTGGCGACGAGGGCGGCCACTGCAAGTCCCGACAGGCTGTTGACGACCGGCTGGAGGCGCTTGCTCGCCACCTGCTGCACCGCGCCCGCCGGCCCGCCGATCGCCTCGACCGCGCGCGCGACCGCCAGCGGGATCAGCACAGTGGCGGCGGGCGCCGCCTCCTTGCCGAAGAATCGCACCAGCATGTCGGCAGCGGCGATGATCGTGGCGGCGATCGGCAGGGCCAGCACGGTGGAGAGGCGGGTGGCGAAGCCGTAGAGCGGCTGGATCGCCCGCCGGTCGTGCCGCGCCACCGCCGAGGCAAGCGGCCCCATGACATAGCCGAACGCCATGCGGACGAGCTGGATCAGGCTCGATAGCTTGCGCGCGATGCCGTAAAGGCCCGCCGCCGTCGCGCCGCCGGCGCCGGGGATCAGCAGGTTCAGGATCACCGGCGGCGCGTCGCTGAACACCCGTCCGATCACGTTGGAGGGCAGCACCGACAAGCCCGCCAGCGCCGTCTCGTGCATCATCCCCGGCACCCGCCGGCCGCGCAGCAGCAGCCGCAGGTCGTAATAGCGCGACAGCAGGCGGACGCAGGCGGCGGCGGTGATGGTGAGCGAGACGAGGTGGGCGATCAGCAGCCCCAGCGTATCGACCCCGGCCAGCCACAGGCCCGTCGCGACGACGAGACGGATCACCTGTTCCCACACGATCCGGAGGCGGATTTCCGGGCCGAAGGCACGGCGGGCGCGCAGGGCGGACGTGCCGATCTCGATGAACGCCCACAACGGCAGCGCCCAGGCGAACAGCGCCACGCCGGTGGCGAGGGCGGGGCGATCGGCCGGCGCGACGTTGACGATATCGGCGATCCACGGCGCCCCGATGCTCGCCCCCGCCGCGATCAACGTGCAGGGCACCAGTGCCAGCACCAGCGCGGATCGCAACGCCGCCACCGCCGCGTCTTCGCTCGCCGCCTGCGGCACCACCCGCTGCAAGGCGGACGTCATGCCGAGGTCGGCGACGTTCTCGACGAGGTTCACCAGCGACCAGAGGACGGTATAGAGACCGTAGGTCGCCAGCCCGAACATCAGGGTATAGGCGGGCTGCGCGACGATCTCGATGACCGCGCCGAGGCGGGAGAGCAATGCCGCGCCGGCCCCTTTCGCCACGTCGCCGTGGGTCACATCGTGCGCGGCGCGGGGCGCGGCCGTCTCCGGGGGCAGGCTCATGCGGCGACGCCCGGCGGGCGCATGCCGTGCGTCAGGCGGCGATCCGCATCTCCATGCGGTCCCAGATCTCGACGAGCGCCTGCGTCAATTCCCGCATCATCGCCTCGGTGTGGCTGGGGCCGGGGGTGAAGCGCAGCCGCTCCGTGCCGCGCGGTACGGTGGGATAATTGATCGGCTGAACGTACACGCCATATTCGGCGAGCAGGATATCGCTGATCTTCTTCGCCTTCACCGGATCGCCCACCATCAGCGGCACGATGTGGGTGGTGGAGGACATCACCGGCAACCCGGCATCGGCGAACAGCATCTTCAGCATCGCCGCGGATGCCTGCTGCCCGTCGCGCTCGGCCGACGACGCCTTCAGGTGCCGCACGCGGGCGAGCGCGCCCGCCACCAGCACCGGCGACAGCGAGGTGGTGAAGATGAAGCCGGGTGCGTAGCTGCGGATCACGTCGATGATCGTGCGGTCGGCCGCGATGTAGCCGCCCATCACGCCGATCGCCTTGGCCAGCGTGCCCTCGATGATCGTCAGCCGGTGTGCCGCACCGTCGCGGTCGGCGATGCCGCCGCCGCGCGGGCCGTACATGCCGACCGCGTGGACCTCGTCCAGATAGGTCAGCGCCTCATATTTGTCGGCAAGGTCGCAGATGGCGTGGATCGGCGAGATATCCCCGTCCATCGAATAGACGCTCTCGAACGCGATCAGCTTCGGCACGTCCGGATCGGCGGCGGCGAGCAGTTCTTCCAGATGCTCGACGTCGTTGTGGCGGAACACCTGCTTCTCGCAGCCCGAATTGCGGATGCCCGCGATCATCGAGGCGTGGTTCAGTTCGTCGGAAAAGATGATGCAGCCCGGCAGCACCTTGCCCAGCGTGGTCAGCGTCGCATCGTTCGAGACGTAGCCGGAGGTAAACAGCAGCGCACCTTCCTTGCCGTGCAGGTCGGCAAGCTCCGTCTCCAGATCGATATGGTAATGCGTGTTGCCGCCGATGTTGCGGGTACCGCCGGAACCGGCGCCGACATCGTGCAGCGCCTCTTCCATCGCGGCGATCACGTCCGGGTGCTGGCCCATCGCGAGGTAATCGTTCGAGCACCAGACGGTGATCGGCTTCGGCCCGTTGTGGCCGGCGAAGCAGCGCGCGTTGGGGAAGGCGCCCTTGTTGCGCAGGATGTCGATGAACACCCGATAACGTCCCTCGGCATGGAGACGATCGATCGCCTGGGCGAAAACACGCTGATAGTCCAAAGGGTGTCCCTCCCCCGATTTTCCCGCGCTTTTAACGGCAAGCGCCCGATTTTGCCAGCGAGAAAGGTTCGCAACTCCTTGTGGGACAAAATGTCCCGATGGAGAAACGCAGCGTTCGCGTCAGACTGATCGATCCGCTCGTTCGAGTTGCTCGATCCGGGCGAGGCCGAAGCCCGCCAGCGTGGCGCGCAGGCCGGGAGCCGGGAGGATCGGCGCGGTGAACACTGCGATGCCCGGCGCCGGTTGCTCGGGCCATGCCTGCCCCTGCGTCAGCCACGCGATACGGCGCGCGATGCCCGGCCCGCCATCGACGAAACCGACGGGGTGCGGGCAGGCGGCGGCCAGTTCGTCCGCCACCAGCGGGAAGTGGGTGCAGGCCAGCACGATCGTGTCGATCCGCTCACCGCCGGGCTGGCCGAACAGGCCGGCGAGGGCTGCGGCATAATCCGCCGGATCGGTCGCCTCGCCCGCCAGCTTGGCCTCCGCCAGCCGCACCAGCGCGGCCGAGCCGTGGCGCAGCACCAGGCAATCGCCGGCGAAGCGCGCGGACAGATCGTCGACATAGGGCTGGCGCACCGTCGCCTCGGTGCCGAGCACGCCGATCACGCGGGTGCGCGATACCGCCGCCGCCGGCCTGATCGCCGGCACCGTACCCACGATCGGCAGGTCCAGCGCGGCGCGCACGCCGGCCAAGGCGATAGTGGAGGCGGTGTTGCAGGCGACGACGATCAGGCGGGGGGCGTAGCGTTCGGCAAGCCGCCCCAGCAGCGCCGGCACCCGCGCCGCGATCTCCGCCTCGCTGCGGGTGCCATAGGGGAAGCCGCCGTTGTCCGCGACATAGACGACCGGCGCGTTCGGCAGCAGCACGCGCGCCGGCGCCAGCACGGAAAGCCCGCCCACGCCGGAATCGAAGAACAGGAGGGGGCGGGGGTCGGTCATCGCCGCCGCTCTAGGCACGCGCCGGTGCGCGCGCAATCACGACGGATCGCCGGCGGATGTGCCATGCCGTTGCGACCGGCCGCTTTTGTTCTATGATGCGGCGATCCATCGGGGGAGCAGGACTTGGTTGTGGAGCCGTGGCTCGGGGCGTTGCTGGCGCTGCTGGGCAGTTATCTCATCGGATCGATCCCGTTCGGCGTGCTGCTGACGCGAGCCGCCGGCGCGGGCGATCTGCGCACGATCGGATCGGGCAATATCGGCGCCACCAACGTGCTGCGCACCGGCCGCAAGGGGCTGGCGGCACTCACCCTGCTGCTGGATGGGGGCAAGGGCGCGGTGGCGGTGCTGATCGCCGCGCTGATCGCGCCCGATCTGGCCCCGATGGCGGCGGCGGGTGCGTTCTTCGGCCATTGCTACCCGGTGTGGCTCGGCTTTCGCGGCGGCAAGGGCGTGGCGACGTTCCTCGGGCTGGCGCTGGCGCTGCACTGGCCGTGTGGGCTGGTCTTCGCGGGCGTCTGGCTGCTGGTTGCGCTCGTCACGCGCACCTCCTCGCTCGCGGGCATGGCGGCGGCGGTGGCGGCGCCGGTCAGCGCGGCGATCTACCGCGAGTTCGAGGTGGTGCTGCTGTTCCTGGTTCTCGCCATCGTCGTGCTGTGGAAGCATCGCGCCAATATCGAGCGGCTGCTGGCCGGCACGGAGCCGCGCATCGGCGCGAAGCCGCCGCTTGGCTGACGCGGACCCCCTGCAGGAGGAGGAGCGGATCGCCCACCTGCGGCTGATCCGCACGCCGCGCATCGGCCCCGTCACCTGCGCGCACCTGCTCGCCCGCTTCGGCACCGCCCGCCGCGCGCTGGAGGCGGTGCCCGACATGGCCCGGCGCGGCGGCGGCGCGGCGCCCGAGCTTGCGACCGAGGCGCTGGCCCGGGCGGAACTGGTAGCCGTCGCCCGGCTGGGCGCGCGCCACCTGTTCCGCGGGCAGGGGCTGTATCCGCGCCTGCTGGCCGAGGTGGACGGCGCCCCGGCGGTGTTGATCGCCAAGGGACGGCTCGATCTGCTCGAGCGGCCGTCCATCGCGATGGTAGGCGCGCGCAACGCGTCCGCCGCCGCGATCCGCTTCGCGCGCGGGCTTGCGGCGCAACTGGGGCAACGCGGTTTCGTCGTCGCTTCCGGGCTGGCGCGCGGTATCGACACGGCGGCGCACGGCGGCGCGCTGGAGGCGGGCACGATCGCGGTGGTCGCGGGCGGCATCGACGTGGTGTACCCGCCCGAGAATGCCGCCCTCCAGCAGGCGATCGGCGAGCGGGGGCTGGTGCTGGCGGAACACCCCCCGGGCATCGGCCCGCGCGCCCGCCACTTCCCCTCGCGCAACCGCATCATCGCCGGTCTCGCGCTCGGCACGGTGGTAGTGGAGGCGGCGCCGAAATCCGGCTCGCTCATCACCGCGCGCTGCGCCGCCGATTACGGGCGGGAGGTGATGGCGGTGCCCGGCTCGCCGCTGGATGCGCGGGCACAGGGGTGCAACCTGCTGATCCGCGAGGGCGCCATCCTGATCCAGAACGCCGCCGACGTGGCCGAGGCGGTCGGCCGGATCGGCGGCGGGGTCGCGGCCGACACCGCGGCCTATCGCACCGCGCCACCGGCGGCCGACGCCAGCGTCGCCGATCGCACCCGCCTGACCGGCCTGCTCGGCCCGGTGGCGGTGCCGGTGGACGAACTGATCCGCCTCAGCGGCCTGCCGCCGGCGATCGTGCAGACGGTGTTGCTGGAGCTGGAGCTGGCCGGCCGGCTGGAACGGCACGCAGGCGGGCGCGCCAGCCTGATCGGGTAAGAAGAGCGCCTACCAGTAGGGCATCACATTCCAGTGGTCGTACATTCGCTGCTCCGTCTCTCGCGGGCGGGCCGCCGCATCGAGGTTCAGCGTCGGCGCCGTTTCCAGCTGCTCGCGCGTGATATCGACGACATAGCCGTTATCTCGATACTCCAGCATCGCCCAGGGGATCGGATGCACGTGCTGCCCGAGGCCGAAGAAACCGCCGAACGCGAGGAGTGCGTAGGCGGCCTGACCCGTGGTCTTGTGAATCATTATCGAGTGGATCGTGCCGAGCCTGTCACCCTGCCGGTTTAACACGGTCGTCCCTTCCACCCGCGCGGAAGAAACCAGCGCATGGGATCGGTCGATCACCCCGCCGAAATCGTCGCCGACTGTCGCCGGGATCGTCGTCCCGACCGGTGTCGCCTGTGGCGTTTGCATCGCAACCTCCAGCGCCCCATCGCAACAGCCTGCAAAGCCATCACGCCGCCCGGTGGATAATCTACGCCTTCCGTTCCCGCCGCGCCATCCCTACGTCTTGGCCGTCGGGGCGTCGGCGCTTGACGAACGGTTCACCGTCTCGCCACCCTCGCGCGTACGTATGAAGGACACCGTGTCAACATGAAGCTCGTCGTCGTCGAATCGCCCGCCAAGGCCAAGACCATCGAGAAGTATCTCGGGCCGGGGCACCGCGTACTGGCCTCATACGGCCACGTCCGCGATCTGCCGCCCAAGGACGGATCGGTCGATCCCGACAACGGCTTCGACATGACGTGGGAGGCCTATGCCGACAAGGCGCGCCAGCTCAAGGCGATCACCGACGAGGCCAAGACCGCCGACACGCTGATCCTCGCCACCGATCCCGATCGCGAGGGCGAGGCGATCAGCTGGCATGTGCAGGAGGTGCTGAGGAAGAAGAAGGCGCTGCCCAAGGACGTTCAGCGCGTCACCTTCAACGCCATCACCAAGGCCGCCGTGCTGGATGCGATGGCCCACCCCCGCGCGCTGGACGAGGATCTGATCGATGCCTACCGGGCGCGCCGCGCGCTCGATTATCTGGTCGGCTTCACGCTGTCGCCGGTGCTGTGGCGCAAGCTGCCGGGGGCAAAATCGGCCGGGCGCGTGCAGTCGGTCGCGCTGAGGCTGGTGGTGGACCGCGAGCGCGAGATCGAGGCGTTCCGCGCGCAGGAATACTGGTCCGTCGCGGCCGACATGGAGCAGGACGGCGTGGGCTTCACCGCGCGGCTGGTACGCTGGCGGGGCGAAAAGATCGAGCGGCTGACGATCGGCAACAAGGGCGATGCCGAGGCGGCGAAGGCGGCGGTGGAGGCCGGGCGCTTCTCGGTCGCCTCGGTCGAGACGAAGCCGCTCACGCGCAACCCGCCGCCGCCGTTCACCACCTCGACGTTGCAGCAGGAGGCGGCGCGCAAGCTCGGTTTCTCGGCCAGCCACACGATGCGCGTGGCACAGGCGCTCTACGAGGACGGCGCGATCACCTACATGCGGACGGACGGCGTGCAGATGGACCACAGCGCCATCTCGGCCGCACGCGTGGCGATCACCGATCGCTACGATTCCGGCTATATCCCCGACAAGCCGCGGATCTACCAGACCAAGGCGAAGAATGCGCAGGAAGCGCACGAGGCGATCCGCCCGACCGATTTCGGCCGCGAAAAGGCGGGGTCGGGCGATCACGCGCGGCTGTACGATCTGGTGTGGAAGCGGGCGATGGCGAGCCAGATGGCGTCCGCCCGGCTTGAGCGCACGACGATCGAACTGGTCGACGGCACCGGCCAGCATGGCCTGCGCGCGACCGGGCAGGTGGTGATCTTCCCCGGTTACCTCGCGCTCTACGAGGAGGGCCGCGACGACGAGGGCGACGAGGAGAGCCGCCGCCTGCCGCGCATGGCCGAAGGCGCGACCCCGGCCAAGAAGGCCGTCACCGCCGAGCAGCATTTCACCCAGCCGCCGCCGCGCTATTCCGAGGCGAGCCTCGTGAAGAAGATGGAGGAGCTCGGCATCGGCCGCCCCTCCACCTACGCCTCGGTGCTGCAGGTTCTCAAGGACCGCGAATATGTGACGGTGGAGAAGAACCGCTTCACGCCCGCAGAAAGCGGGCGGCTGGTGACGGCCTTCCTCGAACGCTTCTTCGAGCGGTACGTCAGCTACGACTACACCGCCGGGCTGGAGGACAGCCTGGACGACGTATCGGGCGGGCGCGCCGGCTGGCAGGCGGTGCTGGAAGCCTTCTGGCGCGATTTCAAGCCGAAGACGGTCGAAGTGATGGAGCAGAAGCCGTCGGAAGTGACGGCCGCCCTCGACCAGTTCCTCGGGTCGTATCTGTTCCCCGAGAAGGAGGATGGCAGCGATCCGCGCCTGTGCCCGGTGTGCCACGCCGGCAAGCTGGCGCTGCGCGGCGGCAAGTTCGGCGCGTTCATCGCCTGCTCCAACTATCCCGAATGCAAGTACACCCGCCGCTTCGCCCAGGCCGGCGGTGCCGCCGATGCGGGGGCGGATGCCGGGCCGGTCGTGCTGGGCACCGATCCGGTAACTGAGGAGGAAGTGTCGAAACGCAGCGGCCGGTTCGGCCCCTATGTGCAGCTTGGTGACGGCAAGGATGCCAAGCGTGCGTCGATCCCCAAGGACGTGCCGCAGGGCGAGGATTTCGGGCTGGAGTGGGCGCTGAAGCTGCTTTCGCTGCCGCGCACGATCGGCAACCATCCGGAAACCGGCAACCCGATCACCGCCAGTATCGGGCGCTACGGCCCTTACCTGCTGCACGACGGCAAGTACGGCCGGCTCCAGACGACCGCCGACGTGTTCGAGACGGGGATGAACGCCGCCGTGGTCAAGCTGGCCGAGGCAGCGGCCGGCGGCGGTCGCGGGCGCGGTGCCGCGAAGGAGCCGCTCGCGTCGTTCGGCGACAGCCCGGAGACGGGCAAGCCGGTGAAGCTGATGGAGGGGCGCTTCGGTCCCTATGTGACGGATGGTGTGACCAACGCCACGCTGCCCAAGACGGCCGATCCCGCGACGATGACCGCCGAGGAGGCGCTGGCGCTGCTGGCGGAACGCGCCGCGCGCGGCCCGGCCAAGGGCAAGAAGCCGGTGAAGAAGGCAGCGGCGAAGAAGCCTGCTGCCAAGGCCGGAGGCGACGCCGCACCGGCGAAGAAGGCCGCTGCGAAGAAGCCGGCGAAAGCCGAAGGCGACACGCCCGCGAAGAAGGCGCCGGCCAAAAAGCCGGCCGCCAAGAAGCCGGCGGCGAAGAAGACGGCACAGGCTTGATCGCCGCCCCGCGACGCGGGCATGACGCGACGGGGCGCGGCTGACCCAAGGGTCGGGCGCGCCACCGGAATCACCGCAGGAGAGACATGATGATAAGCTACGCCACGGTCGGCTCGAACGATTTCGACACCTCCCTGCCTTTCTATACCGACCTGCTCGGGACGGACGGCGTCACCAAGATGTTCGATCACCCGCGCGGCGGTGTCCTGTTCGGCAAGGGCGGCCAGCCGGTGCTGGGCGTGCTGAAGCCGGCGGACGGCGAGGCGGCAAGCGTGGGCAACGGCACGATGATCGCGATCGGGCTGCCCACACGCGAGGCGGTCGATGCATTCCACGCCAAGGCGCTGGACCTGGGCGGCAGCGACGAGGGCGCGCCGGGCGAGCGTGGCCCGGGCTTCTACATGGCCTATTTCCGTGACCCCGAGGGCAACAAGTTCGCTGCCTGCAAGCTCGGCTGACCGTGCACGCAGGGCTGGCCGTGCGTCAGCCCTGCGGTGGCAGCGGCGGGCCTTCTTTCGCCTCGACCTCGGCGTTCATGCCGTGCTTCATCAGCATGGGGATGTTGGCGAGCGCGAACAGCACCGTGGCCGGCATCGCGCCCCACAGCTTGTAGCCGAGCCAGAAGTCGGTGGTGGTATTGCGCCAGACCGCCTCGTTCGCCACCGCCATCGCCACGAAGAACAAGGCCCAGTTACGCGAGAGCAGCGCCCAGCCGTGCTCGGTGAGGCCGGGGTAGGCGGTGCCCAGCACCAGCTTCAGCGTCGGCCGCTTCGTCCACAGGCCGAAGGCGAGGATCGCGGCGACCATCAGGTAATAGATCGTCGGCTTGATCTTGATGAACGTCTCGTCGTGCAGCCAGATCGTCAGCCCGCCCAGCACCAGCACCATGAAGCCCGAAAACCACAGCAAAGGCGACACATGGCCGGCGGTCAGCCGCGAGCCGATGATCGCGGCCAGCGTGGCGGCCATGAAGATGCCGGTGGAAAGGAACATCTCCTTCGTCACCCAATATGCGATCAGGAAGGCCAGCAACGGCCCGAGGTCGAGCAGCAGCCGCGTGACCGCGCCGACTTCCCGTTTCGATGTCGTCATTCGCTCACTCCCGCAATCGCTCGCGCCACTTCCTCGGCATCGAACGGGCGCAGGTCGTCCACCCCCTCGCCGATGCCGATGGCATGGACCGGCAGGCCGAACTTCTCCGCCGCCGCCACCAGCAGCCCGCCGCGCGCGGTGCCGTCCAGCTTGGTCATCACCAGACCGGTGACGCCGGCGGTTTCGCGGAACACCTCGATCTGGTTCAGCCCGTTCTGGCCGGTGGTGGCATCGAGCACGAGCACCACGTCATGCGGCGCGGCGGGGTTCAGCCGGCCCAGCACGCGGCGGATCTTGCTGAGTTCATCCATCAACCCCGCCTTGTTCTGGAGGCGGCCGGCGGTGTCGACGATAAGCACGTCGATGCCGGTGGCGGTGCCCTGCTTCACGCCCTCATACACCAGCCCGGCGGCGTCCCCGCCTTCCTTGCCGGAGATGATCGGCACGCCGATCCGCTCCGCCCAAACCTTGAGCTGTCCGATCGCGGCGGCGCGGAAGGTGTCGCCCGCCACCAGCATCACGCTGTAATCCTGTTCCTGCAACAGATGCGCCAGCTTGGCGATCGTCGTCGTCTTGCCCGATCCGTTGACGCCGATCACGAGGATCACCTGCGGCCGCGGGAACGCCTCGATCTCCAGCGGCTTCGCCACGGGGGCGAGGATGCGGGCGATCTCGTTGGCCATCACCGCGCGCACGCCCTGCTCGTCGATACCCTTTTCGTAGCGTTCGTCCGCCAGCCGGTTGCGGATGCGCGCGGCGGTGGCGGGGCCGAGGTCCGACGCGATCAGCGCCTCCTCGATCCCGTCCAGCGTCTCGCGGTCGAGCGTGGCCTTGGTGAACAGCCCGGTGAGGTTCTCGCCGAGTTTGTCGGAGGTGCGGCGGAATCCGCCGACGATCTTCTGGTGCCAGGGGGTAGGGGGCTGGGTCATGCGGGGGAACCGATCAGGGCGTCGTCCTCGACGCGGGAGATGGAAACGGCAACGATCGCGCCGGGGGTGGCGGGCGCGTCAAGGCGGATGCGAGCGAAGTTGGCGGCGTGGCCAGTCAGTCCGTCGCGTTCCACCAGCATCGACTGGCGGGTGCCGACGAGGCTGTCGAGCCACCCCGCGCGCCGTCGGTCTGCCGCATCGCGCAACGCCCTCGCCCGCGTGCGGATCGTTTCGCGCGGGAGTTGCGGCATCCGCGCGGCGGGTGTTCCGGCACGGGGCGAATACGGGAAGACATGGCCGAAGACGATGTCGCAGTCGGCCAGCAATCGCAGCGTGTTGGCCGCCATATCCTCATCCTCGGTGGGAAAGCCGGCGATCAGGTCCGCGCCGATTGCGATAGCCGGGCGCTTCGCCTTCAGCCGTTCGACCATCGCCACGGCCTGCGCGCGCGAATGGCGGCGTTTCATGCGTTTCAGGATCATGTCGTCGCCCGATTGCAGCGAGAGGTGGAGGTGCGGCATCACCCGTGGCTCCTCCGTCACCAGCGCGAACAGGCGATCGTCGATCTCGATCGAGTCGAGCGATGACAGCCGCAACCGTTCCAGCGCGGGCACATACCGCAGGATGCGCTCCACCAGCCCGCCCAGCGTCGGCGCGCCGGGCAGGTCCGCGCCGTAGCTGGTGAGGTCCACGCCGGTCAGCACCACCTCGCGGTGGCCGGCATCGACCAGCGCGGCGATCCGGTCGATCACCGCGCCGGCCGGGGCCGAGCGGCTGTCGCCCCGGCCATAGGGGATGACGCAGAAAGTGCAGCGGTGGTCGCACCCGGTCTGCACCTCCACGAAGGCGCGGGCGTGTTCGGCGAAGGCGCGGGCCAGTTGCGGCGCGTGCTGGCGGACGGCGAAGATGTCCGACACGCGCACCTCCGCCTCCGCCGGGCGGGGGAAGCGGAAGGCGGTTGCGGCGTGCTTGTCGGCATTGCCCAGCACGCGGGAGACTTCGGGCATGGCGGCGAACGTCTCCGGCTCGATCTGCGCGGCACAGCCGGTCACGACGATGCGCGAGTCGGGCCGGGCGCGCGCGGCCTTGCGGATCGCCTTCTTCGCCTGCCGCACCGCCTCTGCCGTGACGGCGCAACTGTTGACGATGACGAGATCGTCCTGATCGGCTGCCAGCGCGCGTATCGCCTCGCTTTCGGCGATGTTGAGCCGGCAGCCGAGGGTGACCAGTTCCGGCCCGCTCACAGCGACGTTTCGCCGGAAAAGACGTGGACGGCCGGGCCACTCATCAGCAGATGGCCGTCGTCGCTTTCCGCCAGCGTCAGCGCGCCGCCGGGCAGGTCCAGCCGGACCGTGGCATCGAGCAGGCCGAGCCGGCGGCCGGCGGCGAAGGTGGCGCAGGCGCCGGTGCCGCACGCCTGCGTCAGCCCGGCGCCCCGCTCCCACGTCCGCATCACCACCTCGCCCCGCGAGCGGATGCCGGCGACGTTGACGTTGATCCGCTCGGGAAACAGCGGATCGGTCTCGATCTCCGGCCCGATCGCGGCGAGGTCGATCGCGTAAGGATCGTCCACGAAGAACACGAGGTGCGGGTTGCCGACGCCGACCGCCGCCGGCGTATCGAGCAGCCCCCAGCCCACCGGCATCCGCCGCGTATCCATCGCAAACGCCAGCGGCAGCGCCTCCCAGTCGAAGCGGGGCGCGCCCATGTCCACCGTCGCGCCATTGTCGGCGAGGCGGGCGTGGAGCGTGCCGGCGACCGTTTCGATCGTGCAGTCCCGCCCCAGCAGCACCGGCACGCAGCGGGTGGCATTGCCACAGGCCTGCACCTCCGAGCCGTCGCCGTTCCAGATCCGCATCGTCACGTCCGTTTCGGTGCCGGGCCCGATCAGGATCAGCTGGTCGCAGCCGATCCCGGTCCGCCGGTCCGCCAGCGCCCGCACACGTGCCGCATCGAGGGCGACGGCGCCCTTGCGCGCGTCGATCACGACGAAATCGTTGCCCAGACCGTGCATCTTGTGGAAGCGGAGCGTCATCCCGCGCGATCTAGGGGCGGGGGGCGCGGAAGTCCACCGGAGGACGCCGCGCCCGTAGCCTTACGCCAGTATCTTCGCCAGCCCCTTCGACAGTTGCAGCGCACCGTTGATCCGTGCCTTCGCGTCGGGCCAGGCGCGGGTGATGACCAGCTTGCTGTCCGGCCGCAGCTTGGCGGTGTCTTTCAGCCGCTGGACGTAGCCGAGCAGGCCGGGGAGATCGGGGAACGTCTCGTCGCGGAAGGTGACGAGGGCGCCGCGCGGGCCGGCATCCAGCTTGGCGATGCACGCCTTGCGGCAGTTCATCTTGATCTGGATGACGCCGAGCAGATTCTCGGTCGCCTGCGGCAGCTTGCCGAAACGGTCGATCATCTCGGCGGCGAACGCCTCCACGCCCTGCATGTCCTCGATCTCGTTCATCCGGCGGTACAGGCCCATCCGCAGGTCGAGATCGGGCACGTAATCCTCCGGGATCAGGATCGGCGCATCGACGTTGATCTGCGGCGAGAACTCGCGGGTGCTGGCGCTGGCCTCCTCGCGAATGCCGCCGGCCTTGGCGTCGAGGATCGCCTCTTCCAGCATCGACTGGTAAAGTTCGAACCCCACCTCCTTGATATGGCCCGATTGTTCGTCGCCCAGCAGGTTGCCCGCGCCGCGAATGTCGAGATCGTGGCTGGCGAGCTGAAAGCCCGCGCCCAGCGTGTCGAGATCGGACAGGACGTGCAGCCGCTTGGCCGCCGTCTCGGTGATCGTGCGCGTGGCCGGGGTGGTCATATAGGCATAGGCGCGCGTTTTGGACCGGCCGACCCGCCCGCGCAACTGGTACAGCTGGGCGAGGCCGAAGCGGTCGGCGCGGTTGACGATCAGCGTGTTGGCGCTCGGGATATCCAGCCCGCTTTCCACGATCGTGGTGGAAAGCAGCACCTCGAACTTGCGATCGTAGAAGGCGCTCATCCGCTCCTCCACCTCGGTCGGGCTCATCTGGCCGTGCGCGGCGACGTAGCGGACCTCCGGCACCTCTTTCCGCAGGAATTCCTCGATATCGGGCAGATCCTTGATGCGCGGTGCCACGAAGAAGCTCTGCCCGCCGCGATAATGCTCGCGCAGCAACGCCTCGCGCAGCACCACCGGATCCCACGGCATCACGTAGGTGCGCACGGCGAGGCGATCGACCGGCGGGGTCTGGATCACCGACAGTTCGCGCAATCCGCTCATCGCCATCTGGAGCGTGCGGGGGATCGGCGTTGCGGTCAGCGTCAGCATGTGGACGTTGGTCTTCAGCGCCTTCAGCTTTTCCTTGTGAGTGACGCCGAAGCGCTGTTCCTCGTCGACGATCACGAGGCCGAGCCGCTTGAACTCGATGTTCTTCGCCAGGATCGCGTGGGTGCCGATGACGATGTCAAGCGTCCCGTCGGCCAGCGCATCCTTGGTCCTGCGCGTCTCGGCCGCCGGCACCAGCCGCGAGAGGCGGCCGACGTTGAGCGGGAAGCCCTGGAAGCGTTCGACGAACTGGCGGTGGTGCTGCCGCGCCAGCAGGGTTGTCGGCACCACGATCGCCACCTGCATCCCCGCCATCGCCGCGACGAAGGCAGCGCGCAACGCCACCTCGGTCTTGCCGAAGCCCACGTCGCCGCACACCAGCCGGTCCATCGGCGTGCCGCGGGCGAGATCCTCCAGCACGTCGGCGATCGCGCGTTCCTGATCGTCGGTTTCGGTATAGGGGAAGCGATCGACGAAGGCGGGGTAGCCGCCGGCGTCCGGTTCGGCGAGGTCGGCGGGACGCAGCGCGCGTTCGGCGGCGGTCTTGATGAGCTCGCCCGCGATCTCGCGGATGCGCTCCTTCATCCGCGCCTTGCGGGCCTGCCACGCGACGCCGCCCAGCTTGTCGAGCTGCACGCCCTCGTTCTCGCTGCCGTAGCGCGAGAGGATGTCGATATTCTCGACCGGCACGTACAATTTGTCGCCGCCGCTGTAGCTGAGCGCGACGCAATCGTGCGGCGCGGTGCCGACCGGGATCGAGGTCAGCCCGTCGTATCGCCCGATGCCGTGATCGGCATGGACGACCAGATCGCCGGGACTGAGCGTGGCAAGTTCGGCGAGGAAGGCGTCGGCCGATTTCTTGCGCTTGGCACGCCGCACCAGCCGGTCGCCCAGCATGTCCTGCTCGGTCAGCACCGCCACGCCGGGCGCGGTGAAACCATGATCGAGCGGCACCACCACCAGCGCCACGCCGCCGGTGCGTGCATCGCTGCCGAGCGCCGCCTGCCAGTCCTCCACCAAGGCGGTGCGTTCCAGCCCGTGATCGTGGAGCAGGCCGGACAGACGCTCGCGCGCGCCGACCGAGTAGCTCGCCAGCACCACCTTGCGCTTCTGCCGGCGCAGGCCCTCGATATGCTCGGCCACCGCCTCATAGACGTTGACCCCCTGCGTCCGCTCCGGCGCGAAATCGCGCGGGCCGTCGACGCCGAAGTCCAGCACAACCGCGCTTTCCGGTTCGTGGAAGGCGGTGGCGAGGTGGATCGGGCGGTCGGCGATGGCGGCGGCCCATTCCGCCGGTTTCAGGTACAGCGCCTCGGCCGCGATCGGGCGGTAGCTGCCCGGATCGGCGGACTGCGCTCGCACGCGGTTGCCGTGATAGTCGGCGATCGCCTCGAACCGGCCCTCGGCCGAGCCTTCCGCGCCGGCATCGCGCACGATCACGTCGTCGTCGGCGAGGTGATCGAACAGCGTGGCGAGCCGTTCCTCGAAGAAGGGCAGCCAATGCTCCATGCCGGCCAGCCGGCGCCCCTCGCTGATCGCCTGATACAGCGGATCGCCGGTGGCGGTCGCGCCGAACGCCTCGCGATAGGCGGCGCGGAACCGCTTCACGCTGTTCTCGTCGAGCAGCACCTCGGAGGCGGGCAACAGGGTGAAGCCGTCGATCCGGTCGATCGTGCGCTGGTCGGCCGGGTCGAAACGGCGGACACTCTCGATCTCGTCGCCGAAGAAATCGAGCCGCAGCGCGTGCTCCTCGCCCGCCGGGTAGAGGTCGACCAGGCCGCCGCGGATCGCATATTCGCCGGCATCCGCCACCGTATCAGTGCGCATGTAGCCGTTGGCCTGCAACAGTTCCGCCAGCGATTTCAGGTCGATCCGCTCCTTGGGTGCCAGCCTGGCGACGAGCTGGCGGATGCGGAACGGGGTAAGCGTGCGCTGGGTGACGGCGTTGACCGTGGTGAGCAGCAGTTGCGGCTTTTCCCGCTTGCGCTGGAGCGCGTGGAGCGTGGCGAGCCGGGCGGAGGTGGAGCGCAGCGAGGGCGAGGCGCGATCGTAGGGCAAGCAATCCCACGCGGGGAATTGCAGCACCTCCAGTTCCGGCGCGAAATAGCCCGCGGCATCCGCGATCCCGCGCATCGCCGCCTCGTCGTCCGCCACGAACACGGCGCGCGCGCCCTTCGCATGCGATGCGCGGGCGAGGTCGGCGAGCAGCCACGGCAGGAAACCGGCGGGCACACCGGCCAGCGTGAGCGGACTGCCGGCCTTCAGGATACGGGAGAGATCAGTCACTTAGCGCGGCACCTGTATGTAATCGAGCAACTGCAACCGCGCCATCATCGGCCCCTGCCAGCGATCCGGCACCGCGATCGTGCCGATCGCCCAGCCCATGATGTCGACGTCCTGCTCCTCGATCAGTGCCTCGAACCAGTCGAGTTCCGCATCCGTCCAGCCGGCGGCATGCGTGTCGTAATAGCCGCCCATCATATAGTCGGCCTCCTTGGTGCCGCGATGCCAGGCGCGGAACTTCAGGCGTTTCAGGCGGGTGGCGCGGTCCATGGTGATCCTGACTGCAAGGCGGACGGGCCGGCGGACGCTGGCGGCGGCCGTCGGCTTGGTTATAGGTCCACCTAGAGCCTGATCGTCGGCGGTGGAAGCGTCTCGCGCCCCGCCACCGGCGCGAATCGGGCGTATGCCCAAGGTCCTGCGATGCGCCCCGATATTCTCAATCCGCTGTTCGCCGAGGTGGAGGCGCTGAAGGGCGTCGGCCCGGCGCTGGCCAGGCCGCTGGCGAAACTGGGGCTGGCGCGCGCGATCGACGTGCTGTTCCACCTGCCGGTCGGCTGGATCGACCGCAAGGCGGTGGACACGGTCGAGGCGGAAGACGTCGGCCGTATCGTGACCGTGACGGTCACGCCGGTGGACTATCGCTCGTCCGCCGGGCGCGGGCCGTTCCGCGTGCGCGCCACCGATGCGGCGGGCAACTATCTCAGCCTGCTGTTCTTCGGCGGCAAGCCGGGCTGGGGCAGGAAGCTGCTGCCGTTGGGCACGCCGCGCACTGTTTCAGGCAAGCTCGACAGCTACGGGCAGGAATTGCAGATGGTCCACCCGGATCATGTGCTGGACCCGGCCGAGCCGGTCGACCTGCCGGAGCGGGAGTCGGTGTACGGCCTGTCCGATGGCCTGAGCAACAAGCGGATGGCGCAACTGGCCGAGCAGGCGCTGGCGCGCGCACCCGATCTGCCCGAGTGGATCGAGCCGAGCCTGAAGGCCAAGCACGACTGGCCCGGCTGGCACGAGGCGATCGCCCGTATCCACGCCGACCCCGCCGACGCCGTGGCGCGCGAGCGACTTGCGTATGACGAACTGTTCGCCAACCAGCTGGCGCTGATGCTGGTCCGCGCCTCCTCGCGCAGGCGGCGGGGTGCGCCGCTGCACGGGGATGGCCGGCTGCGTGATCGGCTGATGCTGCCCTATGCCCCCACGGGCGCACAGGCGCGGTCGATCGCCGAGATCGAGGGCGATCTGCAACAGGCCGCCCCGATGCTGCGGCTGCTGCAGGGCGACGTCGGTTCCGGCAAGACGCTGGTGGCGCTGATGGCGCTGCTGACAGCGGTGGAGGCCGGCGCGCAGGGGGCGCTGCTGGCCCCGACCGAGATCCTCGCCCGTCAGCATTACGAGACGCTCTCGCGCCAGCTCGCCGGGCTGGGGGTGACGGTGGCGATCCTGACCGGGCGCGACAAGGGCCGTGCCCGCGAATCGACGCTGATGGGGCTGGCGGACGGATCGATCGACATCCTGATCGGCACCCACGCGATCTTTCAGGAGGCGGTGGCCTATCGCCTGCTCGGGCTGGCGGTGGTGGACGAGCAGCACAAGTTCGGCGTCGCCCAGCGGATGATGCTGGCGCAAAAGGCGACCGTGCCGCCGCACCTGCTGGTGATGACCGCAACCCCGATCCCGCGCACGCTGACCCTGAGCAACTATGGCGAGATGGACGTGAGCCGGCTGGACGAGATGCCGCCCGGGCGCCAGCCGATCGAGACGAAGGTGATGTCGGCCGACCGGCTGGACGAGGTGGTCGAGGGGCTGGGGCGGCATCTCGGCAAGGGCGGGCAGGCCTATTGGGTGTGCCCGCTGGTGGAGGAGAGCGAGCTTTCCGACCTGACCGCCGCCGAGGCGCGGGCCGCCGCGTTGTCGGCACGATTCGGCGCGAAGGTGGGTCTCGTTCACGGGCGGATGAAGGGGCCGGAAAAGGACGCGGTGATGGCCGCCTTCCAGCGCGGCGACGTGGGCGTGCTGGTGGCCACCACGGTGATCGAGGTGGGGGTGGACGTGCCCAACGCCACGCTGATCGTGATCGAGGGGGCGGACCGCTTCGGCCTCGCCCAGCTGCATCAGCTGCGCGGGCG
>NZ_VNIM01000064.1 GCF_007785815.1 Alterirhizorhabdus solaris
GGGCAAGCATGAGGAAACCCGCTGCACCGCCGATCAGCCGGTCCGGCAGGGCGGGCAGCACCCCCGCGAGGCCGGTGGCGAGGCCGAGCGCGGCGAGCGTGGCGGTCAGCCGGTCCGGCAGCCAGAAATGATCGAGGTCCAATGCCGCCAGCGCGATCAGCAGCCAGCCGGCCATTGCCCCGGCCAGCCCCGCCGGCCCGGGCGCGAGGCCGAACGCGGCCGCGCCCACCACCGCCGCCAGCGCCTCGATGGCCGGATGTCGCCGGTCGATCCGACCGCCACACGCGCCACAGCGCCCGCGGGCGACGACGAAGGAGAAAAGCGGCACCAGTTCCAGAGGCCGCAGCACGCGGTCGCAGCCGTCGCAGCGCGATCGCCCGCGCGCCGCCTCGCCGCGCGGCCAGCGCACCACGATGGTGGCCAGATAGCTACCGACGATCGCCCCGAGCACCGCGCCGGCCAGCGCCCAGCCCCATGCGGGTGCAAGGCCGCTCCACGGCGTCATGGGCCGGTCCGGGCCGGTCTGCCGGTCAGTCGATCGCCTCGCCCGGATCGATGCCCCAAATGCGGTTCGCCTCGATGTAGCCAGCGCGGCCATGCACGTCGAACTCGCACCAACCCGAGGCACAGTGGGAGATGCGGCCGACGACACCCGGCTCGACCCGCCAGTTGATCTTCGCGCCCGCGTCCGGCGCGGCGCGCAACAGGGCGATGTCGCCGCGTACGATCGCGGTGCGCTGTTCGCTCAGCAGGAACGACCGCATCCAGCCCTCGCCTCCGTCCGGGTCGCGTACCTTGCGCCATTCCTTGTGGACCTGCACCACGCGCAACGGCATGTCGGCACGAACATATTCCCAGTTGGCCGGAAAGTTCGCACCCGGCCCGGTCCGCATTCGTGCCTTGGCCGCCGAGATCGAGGCCCAATAGGGCGTCTGCTTCACCTTCTGGGCGTTCACCGCCGCCGGCGCCAGCAGCGCCAGCACCGCCATCCAGCCCGCCATCCTCATCGTCTGCATGCCGCCCGCCCGTTCATCCGTCCCTCGGCACAGCTCTTAGAGCGGTTCGGCCGGCGGGGGTATCCTTACCGTCATCGGAACGTCGCCCGAACGCGACGAACCGTTACGGGCAGGGAACCTCTTGCCGGGCACGCCGTTGGACCGGCACCAGTTCAGCGTTTGGAGCGAAAAGCCATGAAGAATCTCGGTCTGTTTGCAGGTTTGGCCGCCATGTCGATGGCATTCGCCGTGCCAGCCAATGCGCAGAGCGCCGGCGAGTTGCTCAAGGGCGGCGCCATTGGCGGCGCTGGCGGCGCGGTTGCCGGTGCGGTCATTCCAGGCCTTTCGACCGGTAACGGAGCACTGCTCGGCGCCGGTGCCGGACTGGCGGTAACTGCGCTCTCGAAGAACAAGAAGACCTACCGCGACAATCGTGGCCGCAAGTACACGATCGATAAGCGCGGATATCGCCGCTACAAGTAAGCCGCGTTCAGACTTACGGAAACCCGCCCGCCGCAAGGCTGGCGGGTTTTTTCGTAAGCGGACGCTTTGGAAAAGCTGGCTAAACCGGCCTCCCCACCCGAAGGGTATCAAGCGGCGCGGTGCCCTTGGGTTTCAGCTTGTCCCGGCTCCGTTCGCCACAGGGCATCTTGCTGACGAACCGGCGGTGTCAGATTCGAGCGTCGGGTCTCAAGACCGCTCCCCCGTCAGCCAGCCAGTTCCTCTAGCCACGCTGCGATCATCCGCCGTCCCGCCGCGGTGGCGGTGGCGCCCAGCCGGTCGTGGTCAGCGCGCATCCGCATGGCGTCGGTGCCGGCTTCCGCCAGATAGTCGTCCGATCCTTCCAGCCACGCGTCGAAGCGCGGGTCCAGTCCCATCTCCGGGTGGCACTGCAACGCCAGCAGGCGCCGGCCGCGACGAAACGCCTGATGCGGATAGGCCGTGCTGGAGGCCAGCAGGTCCACCCCGTCCGGCAGGTCGAACGTATCGCCATGCCAGTGCAGCACCGGCACGCCGTCGATATGGCGCACCGGCGAGGCCAGCCCGGCCGGATTGAGCGTGACGGGGCCGAAGCCCACTTCCTTCACCGGCCCCGGATACACCCGGCTGCCCAGCGCCGCCGCGATCATCTGCGCGCCGAGGCATACGCCCAGCGTCGGCCGGTCCGCCGCCAGCCGTTCGGCCAGCCGCTCGATCTCGTGGCCGATCCACGGGTGGACGTCGGTCTCGTACACGCCCATCGGCCCGCCCATCATCACCACCAGATCGGGCGAGACGAGATCGAGCGTCGGGAAGGCCGGATCGGTCACGTCGATCCGGTCGATCACATAGCCGGCCGCCTCCACCGGCGCGCGAAAGCCGGCGATGCCCTCATAGGGCGTGTGGCGGATCACCAGCGCGGTCGCCATCGCCTCAGTCGCCGGTCAGGATGCGATCGACGAGCTGCTTCACCGTCGGCACGAAACCGTTCGAGTAGAACGGATCCTGCCGGAAACGGAAGGCGGAATGGCCGGCGAACATGAGGTTTTCCTCGATCGGGCCGCCGTGCGCGATATCCTGCAACGTCTTCTGGATGCAGAAGCTGCGCGGATCGGCCAGCCGCCCGGTCGAATTGCCCTCGGCATCCGCCCAGGACGAGAAACCACACTGGCTGAGGCAGCCCATGCAATCGGCCTGATCCTTGCGGACGATCTTCATCTCCTCCGGCGTCACGAACACCAGGGTATTGTCCGGCGTCTTCAGCGCGTTGACGAAGCCCAGGCCATGCCATTCGCGCGCACGCAGCAGGTCGCCGCGCGTCACCCAAAAGCTCTTGCCCTTCACGCCCACGTCGAGCTGATACTGATGGTCGCCCGCCGCCTCGCCGGAGAAAGCGATCTGCCGTTCGGACCGCGCCTCAAGGTTACGCAGGAACGGGTTACGCACCGCCGACGAATAGAAGCCGGTCGGCGAGAAGCGATGGAGCAGCACGTCGCCTTCCTGCAACGTCATCAGCCGGCTCTTCCAGTCCTCGGGGATCGGGCTTTCGCGGGTCAGCAGCGGGCGCGTGCCGAACTGGAAGGCGATCGTGCCCAGCTCCGGATTGTCGATCCAGTTGTCCCACTCGCGCAGCGCCCACACGCCGCCGGCCATCACGATCGGCACGTCGTCGCTGATGCCGCCCTCGCGCATCGTCTCGCGCAGCGCCTTCACGCGCGGATACGGATCCTGCGGCTTGAGCGGATCCTCCGCATTGGACAGGCCGTTGTGCCCGCCGGCCAGCCACGGATCCTCGTACACGACCGCCGCCAGCCATTCCGACGCCTTGGAATAGGCCCGCTTCCACAGCGCGCGGAACGCGCGGGCGGAGCTGATGATCGGCAGGTAGCTCACCTGATGCGCCGCCGCGATCTCGGACAGGCGATAGGGCATGCCCGCACCGCAGGTGACGCCCGCGATCATCCCCTTGGTGCGCTCCAGCACGCCTTCCAGGATGCGCTGGGCGCCGCCCATCTCCCACAGCACGTTGATGTTGATCGCACCCTTGCCGCCGGCGATGTCGTAGGCGCGACGCACCTGCTCCACCGCGCCCTCGATGGCATAGTCGATCAGCTCCTCGTGGCGCTCGCGCCGGGTGAGCGCGTGATAGACCTGCGGGATGATCTTGCCCTCGGGATCGTAGCTGTCGGCATTCACCGCCGACACCGTGCCGATCCCGCCGGCAGCGGCCCACGCGCCCGAACTCAGGTGGTTCGAGACGGCGACGCCCTTGCCGCCCTCGATCAGTGGCCAAACCTCCCGGCCGCCATAGACGATCGGTCGCACACCCTTGAACAAGCCCGTCCTCCAGACAAAAATCAGCGACGGCCTTAGGCGATAGCGCGATGGATTGCGCGCAAAATCAGCCCAGCGCCGCTGGCCTGCCAAGCGCACCCGCATAGAGCGCGCGGTAGTCGGCGATCATACGCTCCTCGTCGAAACACGCCAGCGCCTTTGCGCGATTGGCCGCCCCCACCGCCTGCCGCAGCGCCGCGTCGCCCAGCAGCCGGGCCAGCGCCCCACCCAGCCCGCGCTCGTCCGCCGCCACGAACGGGCGGTTTTCGGCGGATACCATCGCCGCCACGTCGCCCACGTCGGTGGAGACGGCGGGCAGGCCGGCGGCCATCGCCTCGATCAGCGAGATCGGGAACTGTTCGCTGTCGGAGGAGAGCGCGAAGATGTCGAACAGGCCGACACAGCCCTGCGGATCGGGCAGGAAGCCGGGCAGCACCAGCCGGTCCGCCACGCCGCACCGCGCCGCCTCCGCCAGGATCGCATCGCGTTCCGGCCCCTCGCCAGCGATCACCAGCCGGGCGGGCGGCATCGCCGGGGTGGCGGCGGCGAAGGCACGGACGAGGCGCGGCAGGTTCTTCACCGCCCGCAGGCCCGCCAGCGTGCCGACCACCACCTCGCCGGGGCGGCGGGCGAAGCCGGGGATCGCATCCGCCCGGGGCGGGGCAGCGGCCCCTGCCACGGGCACGCCGTTGGCGATCCGTGCGATCCGGCCCGGCGGCTGGCGCCACACCTCCCGCGCCACCCGTTCCAGCCGCTCGGACGGCACCACCACGCGGTGCGCCGTCGGCAGGCCAAGCCGGCGGAAGGCGATGCGCTTCGGCTTCTGCCGCACCGCCTCGTCGGCGTTGAACCCGTCTTCGTGGTGGATCAGCGGCGGCAGCCGCATCGCAGCCCCGAGCAGGCGGTGCGCCATCACCGCATCCATCGCCCCCCAGTTATAGGTCAGCACCAGATCGAACCCGGCCATGTAGCGCGCCAGCCGCCAATAGCGCCCCGGCGCCGGCTTGCCCGCCAGCGAAGGCGCATCGTCGGGGAAGTCCACCACGATGCCGGGGGCGATCGCGGCGCGGGCGGCCAGCGCGCCCGGCACCGCGCTCAGGATCGTATGCCGCGCCGTGTCGCCGAAGGCGTTCATCAGCCGCACGGCGCGCGCTTCCTTGCCGCCCAGCGTGAAGGTGGAGTGGGCGTGGAGGATGCGGACCGGCGTCATCCCCCCGCCCTGCCCGAGCGGGGTGAAGATTTCCGAAACCCCGGCGCCGCCGGACGACGGACATGGCAGCGGCATCGGGCAGGACGACTCCCCTGCCCCAGGGCCATGCCCGGCCTGAACGATCCGGCGGCGATCGTCAGCCCGCCGCCAGCACGCGCGCCAGCAGCCGGTCGATGGCAGCGACGCTCTCCGGCTCGGACAGGGTGGGCGTATGGCCGATCCCGGGCACCGTCACCAGTTCCAGCCCGGTCAGCCGCTGCTCCATCCGGGCGGCGCAGTCGGTATCGAGCAGGTCGGACAGTTCGCCGCGCAGCAGCGTCGTGGGGATGCCGGCCAGGCTCTCGAACGCAGGCCACATGTCGAACCCCGATTCGCCGCCCGGCACCCGCAGCGGCTCGGCCACCTTCATGTCGTAATCGAAGACGATGCGACCGGCCGGGGTGATCCGGCACAGCCGCTTGGCCATCGCCAGCCAGTCCTCGATGGTGAAGCCCGGATGCGCGGCGCCCTGCACCTCGGCGATGCTGCGGGCGGCGTGCAGCCATGTCGGGAAGCTGCCGTTCTTGCCGACATAGGTGCGGATGCGCGTCAGCCCCGCCGGATCGAGCACCGGCCCGACATCGTTGAGCAGCGCGCCCGCGATCCGCTCCCGCCCGCGCGAGGCGAGCAGCGCGGTCAGCATGCCGCCCAGCGAGGTGCCGAACAGCACCACCTTCGGCAGCGCCAGTTCGGCGAGCAGCGCCTCCAGATCCTGGAGGTACACCAGCGGCACGTAGGTCATCGGATCCTTGGCATAGGCGCTTCCGCCACGCCCGCGCAGATCGACGCAGATCAGCCGCCACTCGCCCGCCAGCCGCGCCGCCGTATCGGCGAAATCACGCGCGTTGCGGGTAAGGCCGGGGATGCACAGGATCGGCGGGCGCGCGGAATCGCCCGGATAATCGCGATAATGCAGCCGCAGCCCGTCTTTCGACCACCAATAGTCCTCGCGCCACGCCGCCATGCTTGCGTCCTTTGCCTGCCACGCCCCATATCGCCGCATGACCATCGCCCCGCAAGCAACCGTCTTCCAGCCCGAGGCGCGCGTCCTGTCGCTGGGCGACGCCTTCTACGATCGCGTGGCCCCCGCCGACTTCCCCGCGACGATTCCGCGCTTCCGCAACGACCGATGGGACAAGGCGGTCGGCCTCGACTCGCTGGACGATGCGGCGTGGCTCTCGCACTTCGGCCGTTTCAAGCCGCTGCCGGGCAGCCTCGATACGCCGCTGGCGCTGCGTTATCACGGCCACCAGTTCCGCGTGTACAACCCCGATCTGGGCGATGGTCGCGGCTTCCTGTTCGCGCAGCTGCGCGACGGCACGGGGCGGCTGCTCGATCTGGGCACCAAGGGATCGGGCCAGACACCGTGGAGCCGCGCGGGCGACGGCCGCCTGACGCTCAAGGGCGGCGTCCGCGAGGTGCTGGCGACCGAAATGCTGGAGGCGCTGGGCGTCGAGACCTCCAAGACATTTTCGCTGATCGAGACGGGCGAGGCGCTGCACCGGGGTGACGAGCCCTCCCCCACCCGCTCGGCGGTGATGGTGCGGCTGAGCCACGGCCATGTCCGCATCGGCACGTTCCAGCGGCTCGCCGCGCGGAAGGACGGCGAGAGCATGGCGCGGCTCGTCGACTATGTGCTGCGCGAGCTTTACGGCGAGACGCCCGGTGACGATCCGGCCGGGCAGCTGATCGCCCGCGTCGTGCCGAGGGCGGCGCGGCTGGCGGCGGATTACATGGCGGCTGGCTTCGTCCACGGCGTGCTGAACAGCGACAACATCAACATCACGCTGGAAAGTTTCGACTACGGCCCGTGGCGGTTCGCGAAGAACTGGGATCCGGCCTTCACCGCCGCCTATTTCGACCATCAGGGGCTGTATTCGTTCGGCCGGCAGGCGCAGGCGATCCATTGGGACGTGGTGCAGCTGGCGATCGCCTTGCGCACGCTGGTGGAGCCGGAAGCGCTGGTGCCCGCGCTGGAGACGTTTCCCGCCGAATTCGAGGCGGCGTTCCGCGATGCGGTGTTCGCCCGGCTCGGCATCCGTCCGCGGGACGAGCAGGCCGATCTGGCGCTGCTCGCCGCGATCGAGACGGCGCTGACCGAGGGCGCGCCGGCCGGCGGCGAGATGACGCTCGACCGTTTCTTCTTCGACTGGCGCGGTGGCCGGCTGCGGAACCCAGGGGGGCATCGCTACGACGGCGACGCCTTCGCGCAGTTCGCCATGACGATCGGCGGGTTCGAGAGTGCGGCCGCCACCGACCACCCCTACTGGTCCGATCCGGCGCCGTGCGCGCTGCATATCGAAGAAGTCGAGGCGATCTGGGCGCCCATCGCCGCCGATGACGACTGGACCCGGTTCGACGCCAAGGTTGCCGCGATAAGGCGGATGGGCGAGGCCATGCGGGGCGGCGCCGCGAAGACGGAGGGCGAGTGATGCAGGCCGCAGCCGAGAAACCGCCGGTGACCACGACCGGCGAGATCGTCTCCACGGAACCGGCCACCGGTGTGGAACTGTGGCGCGGCGTACCGGGCAACCCGGCACAGGAAGTGGCGATCGCCCGCGCCGCCTGGCCGGACTGGGCTTCCCGCCCGCTCGCCGTGCGGATCGAGACGCTGCGCCGCTTCGCCAACGTCGTCCGCACCCGCGCCGAGCCGTTCGCCGACCTGATCGCGCGCGAGACCGGCAAGCCGCTGTGGGAGGCGCGCACCGAGGTGGAGAGCGTCGTCGCCAAGGTGGACATTTCGGTGTCCGCCTATGCCGAGCGCACGCCGCAGCGCCGGCTGGAAGGCGCGATGGGCGCGCGCACCGCCGTGCGCCACAAGCCGCACGGCGTGCTGGCGGTGCTCGGCCCGTTCAACTTCCCGGCCCACCTGCCCAACGGCCATATCGTGCCGGCACTGATCGCGGGCAACGCGATCGTCTTCAAGCCGTCGGAAAAGACGCCGGCCACCGGCCAGATGCTGATCGCCTGCCTGCACGAGGCGGGCGTGCCCCCCGGCGTCGCCCGCTTCCTGCCCGGCGGCGCGGCGGAGGGCGCCGCGCTGGCGGCCGAGCCGGGGCTTGACGGGCTGCTGTTCACCGGTTCCGCCCGCGCCGGCATGGCGCTGCACCGCCAGTTCGCCGAGACGCCCAACCGCCTGCTCGCGCTGGAACTGGGCGGCAACAACCCCATCGTGGTGTGGGACACGCCCGACATCCACTCGGCCGCCGTCATCGTCGTTCAGTCCGCCTATCTGTCGGCCGGGCAGCGTTGCACCGCCGCGCGCCGGCTGATCGTGCGCGACGGCGCGCACCAGCCGCTGGTGGACGAGATCTGCAAGCTGCTCGGCCGCATCATCGTCGGCGGGCCGCACGCCAGCCCCACCCCGTTCATGGGGCCGGTGATCGACAACGCCGCCGCCAACATGGTCGAGGAACGCTTCCTCGACCTCATCCTGCGCGGCGGCCGCGCGATCCGCCACCTCCAGCGGCCGGAAGCGAACCGCCCGTTCCTGTCGCCCGCGCTGATCGACGTGACGGGCGTGGCCAACCGATCGGACGAGGAGATCTTCGGCCCTGTCCTCCAGATGATCCGCGTGGCCGATTTCGATGCCGCCATCGCCGAGGCCAACGCCACCCGCTACGGCCTGTCCGCCGCGCTGGTGGGCGGTGCGCCCGAACTGTACGACCGCTTCTGGGCGAACATCCGCGCCGGCATCGTCAACTGGAACCGGCCGACCAACGGCGCCTCCTCCAAGGCGCCGTTCGGCGGCGTCGGCCTCTCCGGCAATCACCGCCCCAGTGCCTATTACGCCGCCGATTACTGCGCCTTCCCGGTCGTCTCCACCGAGGCGGATCAGGCGCGCGCCACGATCGGCGTGGGGCTGCGCGACGCATGAGGCGGGGGCGGCACCTGCGCCTGCCCGATCGCCGGAGCGGAAACTTTCGCTAGCCCCCGCCCAAGCATCGCTGGATTGCACCCGGGCGCCCGAACGCCCATTTCGCCTGCATGACATCGCTGCTCGATCCCCACGCGCGCGGGCGCGTCATCCTTGTCGGTGCCGGCCCGGGCGATCCCGGCCTGCTCACGCTCAACGCCGTGGCGGCGCTGAACCAGGCCGACGTGGTCGTCCATGACGGGCTGATCGACATGCGCGTGCTGGATCATGCCCCGGCCCATGCGCAGCGCATTTCGGTCGCCAAGAAGCGCAGCCGACATACGCTGCCGCAGGAGGCGATCAACGCGCTCATCATCGCCCACGTCCGCGCCGGATCGATCGTCGTGCGGCTGAAGGGCGGCGATCCGTTCGTGTTCGGTCGCGGCGGCGAGGAGGTGGAGGCGGTGCGCGCCGCCGGCCTGCGGGTGGACGTGGTGCCCGGCGTCTCCTCCGCGCTCGGCTGCGCTGCCGAGGCGATGCTGCCGCTCACCCATCGCGACTGGTCGAGCGCGGTCAGCTTCGTCGCCGGCCAGTGCCAGGGGCTGGCGGAGCAGGACTGGGCGGGGCTGGCCGGTGTCGGCCGCACGCTGGTGATCTACATGGGCGTTTCGTGTGCCGGGCTGATCGCCGAAAAACTGATGGCGGACGGGGTTTCCCCCGGCATGGCGGTGGCCGTGCTGGAACGCGGCACGCTGGAAGGTGCCCGCGCGATGCGGACTCTGCTTGCGGATCTGGGCGATATGGTGGAACGCGAGCGCGTCGTCAGCCCGGCGATCATCGTCGTGGGCGAGGTCGTCCTGCTCTCCGATGCGCGGGATCGACTGGCGACGCTGGTCGCCCAAGCGGAGCAAATCGCGTGAAACTGGTAACCGGAAACGATCTGGAGTCGGGCGACGTCGTCTGGTGGACCGGCGACGGCTGGTCGCGTCATGTCGCCGATGCGGTGGATGCCGGCCATGCGGGCGAATCGATCGCCGCCACCGAGGAAGCCGCGCGACGGGTGAACTCACCCTATGTGATCGACGCCACCGCCACTGCCGATGGCCCGCGCCCAGCGCATATCAAGGACCGTATCCGCGCTGCCGGCCCCACCGTGCGCCCCGATCTGGGCGTCCGTCCGGCCGATGCCAACCGCGGCGAATGGGTGATCTGATGTACAAGTATGACGAATACGATCAGGCGATCGTCGATGCCCGCGTCGGGGAGTTCCGCGATCAGGTGAACCGCCGCATCTCGGGCGAGATGAGCGAGGACCAGTTCAAGCCGCTGCGGCTGATGAACGGCCTGTACCTCCAGCTTCACGCCTACATGCTGCGCGTGGCAGTGCCCTACGGCACGATGGACGCGCGGCAGATGCACATGCTCGCCACGATCGCACGCAAGTACGACAAGGGGTACGGGCACTTCACCACCCGCCAGAACATCCAGTACAACTGGATCAAGCTGGATCAGGCGCCCGACATTCTCGCCGAGCTGGCGACCGTGGAAATGCACGCCATCCAGACGAGCGGCAACTGCATCCGCAATATCTCGTCCGACCAGTTCGCCGGTGCCGCCGCCGACGAGGTGGAGGATCCGCGCCCGTGGGCCGAGCTGCTGCGCCAGTGGAGCACCTTCCACCCCGAGTTCAGCTATCTGCCGCGCAAGTTCAAGATCGCGGTGATCGGCGCCGAGGAGGATCGCGCGGCGGTGAAGCTGCACGATATCGGGCTGCAACTGTACCGCAACGATGCGGGCGAGGTGGGTTTCCGCCTGTTCGCCGGCGGCGGCATGGGCCGCACGCCGATGATCGCGCCGGTGATCCGCGAGTGGCTGCCGAAGGGCGACCTGCTCAGCTACGTCGAATCCTGCCTGCGCGTGTACAATCGCTACGGTCGGCGCGACAACATGTACAAGGCGCGGATCAAGATCCTCGTCCACGAGATCGGCGCGGCGGAATATGCCCGTCAGGTGGAGGAGGAGTGGGCGCATGTGAAGACGCTCGGCCTCGATCCGCCCGCCAGCGAGTTCGAGCGGATCGCGGGTTACTTCGCCCCGCCCGCCTATGATGCCGACCTGCCGGACACGGTGGATCGCACCGACCCCGATTTCACGCTGTGGATCGACCAGAACGTGTCGGCGCACAAGCAGCCGGGCTATGCCGTCGTCACGATCAGCCTCAAGCCGGCCGAGGGTATCCCCGGCGATGCCTCGGCCGACCAGATCGACCTGATGGCCGACCTCGCCGACAAGTACGGGCATGACGAACTGCGCGTCACCCACGCGCAGAACATCGTGTTGCCGCATGTTCGCAAGCGTGACCTGCACACCATCTGGCAGGCGCTGGAAGGGGCCGGGCTGGCGACGCCCAACCTCGATCTCATCAGCGACATCATCGCCTGCCCCGGCCTGGATTACTGCAGCCTCGCCAATGCCCGCTCGATCCCGCTGGCGCAGAAGATCGCCGGTCGTTTCGCCGACCTCGATCGCCAGCGTGACGTGGGCGAACTGAAACTCAAGATCTCCGGCTGCATCAACGCCTGCGGCCACCATCATGCCGGCCACATCGGCATCCTCGGCGTCGACAGGAAGGGCGAGGAAAACTACCAGCTTTCGTTCGGCGGGTCGGCGGCGGAGGATACGAGCCTGGCGAAGATCATCGGCCCCGGTTTCAACGAGGACGGCGTCGTCGATGCCGTCGAAAAGGCCGTCGAGACCTATCGCGGCCTGCGCACCGAGGGCGAGCGCTTCCTCGATACCTATCGCCGCGTAGGGCTGGCCCCGTTCAAGGAGGCGATCTATGGGTGAGTTGCTGCGCTACCGCGAAGACGAGCGCCACGAGGAGCCGGCCGTCACGCTCGACGCGTTCCTCGGCCAGACCAACGCCACCGCCGTGCGGCTCGAGTCGGATGAGGACGCGCGGGCGCTGATCCCGCATCTCGGGCAGCTGGCGCTGGTCGAGGTTTCCTTCCCCAAGTTCCGCGACGGGCGCGGCTTTTCCGCCGCCCGCATCCTGCGCGAGGCCGGTTTCACCGGCGAACTGCGCGCGCAGGGCGACGTGCTGGTCGACCAGATCCCGCTGATGCGCCGCTGCGGCTTCGATGCCTTCGCACCCGAGGCCGCTATCGATCTCGACGCGCTCGAGCGCGCGCTCGGCCGCTACGACGACGTCTATCAGAAGGCGGCCGATGCGCGCACGCCGGTCTGGCGGCGCCGTCATGGCTGAGACGGCGCGGATCGTCGACACCATCGACGCCCGCCCCCGCTTCACTGCGGCGGACGTGGCGGCGCTCAACGCGCGCTTCGCCGGAGTCGACACCGCCGACATGCTGCGCGCGGTGCTGACCGAGCGGCTGGCGGGCGATGCCGCCGTGGTGTCCTCGTTCGGCGCCGAATCGGCCGTGCTGTTGCATCTGGTCGGCAGCATCGACCCGTCTGTGCCGGTCCTGCTGCTCGACACGCTAAAGCTGTTTCCCGAGACGCTCGCCTATCGCGACACGCTGGTCGCCCGGCTCGGCCTGACCGATCTGCGCTCGTTGCA
Source organism: Alterirhizorhabdus solaris (assembly GCF_007785815.1). Taxonomy (GTDB): domain Bacteria; phylum Pseudomonadota; class Alphaproteobacteria; order Sphingomonadales; family Sphingomonadaceae; genus Alterirhizorhabdus; species Alterirhizorhabdus solaris. The sequence goes on from NZ_VNIM01000064.1 coordinate 12,495, forward strand.
GCCGGACCCCGCCATGCTCGCCGCGCGCGACGAGACGGGGCTGCGCTGGTCCTACGACCCCGATGGCTGCTGCGAGATCCGCAAGGTCATCCCGCTGGCCAGGGCGCTGGCCGGGTTCGATACCTCGATCACCGGGCGCAAGGGCTTTCAGGCCAGCACCCGCGCCGGTCTGCCCCGCTTCGAGCTGGAGGACGGGCGGATGAAGATGAACCCGCTCGCCAGCTGGACCAAGGCGGATCTGGACGGCTATTTCCTGGCGCACGACCTGCCGCGCCATCCACTGGAAGCGCAGGGCTATCTCTCGATCGGCTGCGCGCCGTGCACCAGCATCGTGAAGCCGGGCGAGGACCCGCGCTCGGGCCGCTGGCGCGGGTGGGACAAGGTGGAGTGCGGCATCCATTCCGACGTGCCGGGCGAGAACGACCCGATCTTCTGACGGGGGCGGGCAGGAGCGGAACCTCCCCCACGCGCGCCTGTTCTCGCCATATCGTTACGGGCAGGGATACGGCGATGCGACCGCTCCATCTTCAGTTGGCCCTCACCGTGGTGGCCGGTGCCGCGCTCGGCCTGTTCGGCGGCAATGCGACGATCGCCGGCATGGCCCCGCCCCCGACGAACACCGTTGCCGGACAGCCCTATGAGGCAAGCGGCCTCGACCCGGCCGACAACGCGACCGGCCCCGCCGCCTATGCCGATGCCAACCCGGAGATGGCCCGTTACGCGCGCATCGCCGATGCGTGCGACGACTGTTCGGACTATGATCTGGGCTTCCGCTTCGCCGCCGCCCGCCATGTGCGGGAAAGCGCGCAGTGCATGGACTTCACCTGGTCCTACCAGCGCGGCTGCCTCGCCTGGCTGCGCGAGAGCTGAGGCTCAGGCCGGGCGCTCGCCGATCAGCAGTTCGACCAGCGGCTGCATCGCGGCATCGAACCGGGCCAGCGCGACATGCTCGTCCGCCGTCTCGAAATGGGTGACCAGGCCGTCGCCGTTCCAGTAATGCAGCGCGAAGCCGGGTGCGTCCGCCACGATCATCGGCCGCCCGTCCGGTACCTGCGGGTCGAGCGGGGCCAACGTCAACGCCACCTGCGGCGCGGTGGACGGGCACACCGCCAGCGGCCTTCCCTTCCATCCGGTCACGATCGCGCGGTGGATGTGACCGCAGACCATGCCGATCACCTGCCCCTGCCCCGCCAGCGCCGTCTCAAGCCGGATCACCCACGGCTCCTGCGGGTCGGTCGTCATCCAGGCGATGCCGGTTTCGATCGGCGGATGGTGCAGCACGATCACGGTCGGGCGATCGGGCGCCGCCGCCAGTGTCTCGCGCAGCCATGCCGCACGCGCCTCGCAAAAGCTGCCGCCGTGGCGCCCCTCCTCCAGCGTATCGAGCACGACGAAGCGCAGCGGCCCGTGGTCGAACGCATATTGCACGAAGCCGCCGGCCATCACCGGCGTGTCGGGGAACACGGTGGCGAAGCTGGCACGCACATCGTGGTTGCCCATCGCCAGATGCACCGGGAAACGACAGGCGGCAAAGGCGCGCTTCAACCGGCGGTACGAATCGACGTCGCCATATTCGACGAGATCACCCGTCGCGAGCAACAGGTCTGGCACGCGGTCGAGGTCGTTCAGGGCCTGCAAGACCTTGTCCAGCCGCTTGCGGTTGAATTCGGCGGGATTATCCGGATCGAAGCCGAGATGCATGTCGGTAATCTGCGCGATCAGCATGTGGCTGCCGACACCCCCGTCAAGACCACCCCGTCCGCGGAAGTGCGGGCGCGGCCGGGCCACCGTCAAGCCCGAGCCATCGGCTTTGCCACAGAGTCCCTAAAAGGCAGTGATCGAAAACACAGGTCGTGATGCGCGACACCGCAGACGACGGAACGCCGCTCAACCGTCCTGACGCCGGATCGCCTTCAGCGCGCGCCCGTTGTCGACCCTTTTGCCCCGCTCGCGACTGTCGCGTACCATCAGCGGGGCGGCATCGTCGCGGTGGAAATCGTGGCACATCGCGCAGGACGACTTCACCTCCTTGTGGGCGGTCTCGCCGCCGTGGCAGGTGCGGCAGCTCTCGATCTTGGGCAGCAGCAGATCGCCCGCGCTGGCCGAGGTGGGCGCGGCGTGGCAACTCACACACGTCTCGGTCTGGTGCGCGGCATGATCGAACCAGCCCTTGCGCATATAGCGATCGGGCAGCTTCACGGGCACGATGCCGAAGGTGCCCGTGCCCGACTGCGAAGGCGCCACGACCTTGTGACACTCGAAGCAGACCCCGCCCTCGGAGAAGGTCGCGCGGATCGCCGGGTCGGCACGGCCGTAGCGGGTGGCGGAGGCGAAGCTGAACCGCGCCGACGTCGCCTGCGCTGCGAAATCGCCGGGCCGCCGCCGGGCGTTGCCGCCGAGATTGATCGGCTGCACCGGCCCGGTCGAGCGATAGAAGGCGCGCAGATCGGCCACCACCTGCTTCGGGTCCCCGTGGCGCAGCGTGCGCACCGTGCCCTCGATCTTGTCGAAGGCGAGCGAGTGGCACATCTGGCAATTCTGCTCCATCGTGATCGGGCGGAAGCGCGTGCCGGACGGATCGGGCACGTGGCAATCCGCGCAGGCCAGCGATTTGCCGAATCCGAACTCCACCTGCATCGTCTGCGCCATCCGCGCGACGCCGTTGGTGGTGGAGAGATGGACGTTGTGCGGGAATTTCAGCCCGTTGTCCTCGATCGGCCGCGCATCCAGCGACAGCCGCTGCACCACCGGCGGCATCGCGCTGGTGCGGACGGCCGGGCGGAACTGTGGGTGATCGGTGCCGAAATCGGAGGCGTTGAGGATGGCGGTATCGGTCAGCCGCGCCTTCAGGTCGGCGTGGCAATCCGAACAGAATTTCTGCTCGGTCACCGGCATCGCCGTCGCGCCCTCATGCTCGGTATGGCAATCGACGCAGCGCCCCTCGGGCACGTTGAACGCGCTCTTGAACGCCAGTTGCGCCTTGCCGCCGGCCCCCGGCTCGAACCGGGCGGCCGCCAGCCGGGCCGGGTCGGCATGGTCGTGCAGCGTATCGTGGCAGGCGACGCACGAACTATCGCGCACCGCCACGCCGGGCTGTACGTGGCAGGCCTTGCAGTCGTTCTCCAGCTGGGCGTGCGCCTGCGAGAGTTTGCCCGTGCTCCACATCTCGTCGGCGTGGAAGGCGATCGGGCGCGGCCCCGTCGGGTCGGCCGCCTGACTGTTGGTGTAGAAGCTCCACAGCGGCCAGGCGAGGAACACGGCCAGCACCAGTCCGATGAAGCTCCACGCCATCACCCGCTTGCCGGGCAGCGCGGAGCCGAGCGAAAAGGCCCGGTCCTCATCAATGACTTCCGAGGCATCGGAAACGGCGCCGACCCGCTCGACGGTGAGGACGATCGCGTCCGCCTCGGCATCGCGGGAAACGGCGATCACGTGCGCGCCGATGCGGATGTTGGCGCCGCGCTGCGCATCCAGATCAGCCCGCTCGGTGGAGCGGCCGTCCACGTCGAACGGCAGGCCGGCGACCGCGACGATCTCCGCGCGTGACGGGCCGGTCTGGCGGATCGTCGCATGGTTCAGCGTCACCGCCAGATCGGGCAGGTGGATGTCGCATCCGGTATTGCGGCCGATGCTGAGTTCGGGCTGGTCGAACGTGCGCGGCCGGATGATCTCGCGCCCGTCGGCGGTGCGGCTGATCTGGCGGACGATAAAGCTCATGACCGCCTCAACCCCAGTAGAAGAAGACGGCGAAGACATGCGCGAACAGCGCCGCGATCAGGGCGAACGTCAGCGGGACATGGACGTAGAGCCACACCTCCAGCAGCGCCTTCAGCCGCAGATGCTGGCGCATCCGGGCGAGGTTCGCCTCCTTGCGTTCCAGCAACACGTCGATCTTTTCGAGCGGGTCGTCACCGATCGCCGGGTTCGGCCCCGTCTCGGCCCGCACCGCCGCCTGCGCGCGGCGCGTGCCGCAGCGCGGATAGCGGCCGGTGAGCCGCGCCCAGGCGCCGCCGCCGAACGGGTCGTCGTCCAGGCTCATCCGCACCATTTCGGCGTGGCGGTGGTCGAGCGGTTGCGCCGCATCGTGGAGCTGGCGGTCGATCATCCGCAGGTTGTCGAGCATCTGCGTCTGCGTCGTCTCGCCGCGGTTGTTGCTGAGCGCGCGGGGGAGCGCGGCATAGGCGGTGATGCCGTAGATGCCCGACAGGATCACCAGCATCATCAGCACGTAGGCGAGCGTGTGGACGTTCCAGCCGAACTGGAAGCCGGTGTGCAGCGTACCGATCACGATCAGCGCCAGGCCGAGATAGACATGCGCCGACGTCCACGACTTCAGCGACCACCGCCCGCGCGTCATCGCCCGCTTGCGCACCCCAAGCATCGTCAGCCACAGGATCAGCAGCAGGCCGACGGTGCCGAGGAAATAGCCATAGGCGCTGCCGCCGTTGGGGCGCGGCCGCACATCGTCGAACGCATAGATCACGATCGCCAGCAGCGAGACGGTCAGCGCGATCTTCAGCCAGCGGAAGCCGGCATGACGCAGGAACCCCTCATGCTGCGACGTGACCTGCTTGAGTTGCTGTACCCCCCGTGCAGCCACCTCAGGCGTCCCCCTTCTCTAGTTTGGAAACGGTGAGGAAGCGTTCCGGCGACACGCGGATCGCCGCCCCGGTGGGGCAGGCGCGCACGCAGGCGGGGCCACCCTCGATGCCCGAGCACATGTCGCACTTGATCGCCTTCTTGGGCTTTTCCACACCCGGATCGGCGTGCTTGTACGACCATTTCTTGTCCGGCTCGCCCGGCCCCGGCCCGGCGCCGAACAGCAGCCAGCTCAATAGCCCCGGCTTCTTGGGCGGCACCTTGTCCATGCGGATCACGCCATAGGGGCAATTGCGCTGGCAGTTGCCGCAGCCGATGCAGCTGTCGTCGATGAACACCTCGCCGTCCGGCCCGCGGTGGATCGCGTTGGGCGGGCAATCGGCCATGCAGTGCGGATGCTCGCAATGCCGGCACGAGGTGGGGACGTGGAGGTGGGCATAGGTGCGCCCCGCCTCGCGATCGAGCCGGCTCAAACCTTCATGGCTGTCGGCGCAGGCCTTTTCGCAATTATCGCAGCCGACGCACAGGTTCTCGTCGATCAGCAGCACGTCGGTCGCCTCGCCGATGCCGTTGTCGACGAGGAAGTTGGCGATGGACGAATACATGTCGACCACCGTGGAGAAGCTGTCCTTCTTGGCCTCCACGAAGGCGTTCAGGTCCTGCCGCCCGGCCATGTCCTTCTTCGCCTTGTCGAACAGGTCGGGCTTGGCGTCGATCAGGCGGCGGAACGCCTCGCCACTCAGCTTGATGACCTCGGACTTGATCGCCGCGCGCACCGTGGCGGATCGTGGCGCGCCGTCGATCACCGCCATCTCGCCCACATAGGAGCCGGCGGGCAGATAGGAGAGGAACACAGGCTTGCCGCCGATCGACTTCTCCACGACCATCGATCCGACGCGCACCACGTAGATGTCGGTGTCGGTATCGTTCTCCTTGATGACCGCCTGGCCCGCGCGCACCGTCATGATCTCGGCGCTGTCGGTCACCTCGCGCAGATCCTCGGGCGTCAGGCCCGATCCGAACATCTGGAGCAGCTGCCGCTCGGTGGAGATGCGGTTCACCACGCGCTTGGCGGACGGCACCTGCGCCATCAGCTTCAGCGCGGCAGTGCGGCTGATCTCGACCAGCAGCGAATCCTCGGCCGCGCGGATGGTGGCGCCGCGCCGGCGGCCGGAGATCAGCCCGACCTCGCCGAAGATGGAGCCGCGCGGGATGCGGATGCCCTTGCCGTTCGGCAGGCTCACCTCGACCGAACCGGACGCGATGGCGAACAGCGACGAGCCGGGTTCGTCCTTCTCGAACACCGTCTCGCCGATGCGATAGGCGCGCACGTCCGAATCGAGCATGAACTCGCGCATCTGCAACGGCGACAGGCCGCCGAGGATCTCGACATTGTCGCCCAGAAAGCCGAGCCAGTCGTCCACGCTGCGCCTGCGCGGCATGTTCTTGAAGCGGTTTTCCAGGATCGGCTCGTCGGCCGGTTTCAGCTCGGTGTTGCCGTTGATGAACTCGACCGCGTCATAGCCCTGGTTCATGCAGTGCTTGATGAGCGGGTAGCCCGCCAGCGCGCCGATCACGTAGATGCCGGGCACCGCGCTCTCGAACTGCGGCGACAGCTTGGGGTAGGCCTCCCGGTCGGGGCTGGAGAAGACGATGCCGGTGCCGGGCTTCGGCCCCTTGCGGATCGACATGGTGCCGTCGCGGCCCTTGACCTCAAGATCCACCATCTCCGCGCCGCAGCTTTCGACGAAGCCGCGCGGCGCGGCCGACCCCATGCGCGCGATGATGCGGTCGCAGCGGATGCGCGCCTCGCCATCGCGGGTATCCAGCGTGACGTAGCCCGGCTCCACCTTGTTCGGCGCCGTCTCGGGCATCACGGTCAGCCGGCCGGCGTCGCGCATGGCGAACAGGCCCTTCACGTTGGCATCCTTGGCGCGGCTGAAATCGGCGGTGCGATTGAGGATCGTCACCACGTTGCGCTGCGCCGGATCGGTGGCGAGGCCGACCGCATTCTCGATGCCCGCATCGCCCGCGCCGATGACGAGGATATGCTCGTCGACATATTCGCCGGGATCGTCGAGCTGATACTGGACGTGCGGCAGGTGGCCGCCCGGCACGCGCAACAGATTGGGGTTACCCTGCGTGCCGATCGACAGGATGATGTTCTCGGCCCTGATCTGGCTCTTGTCCGCCAGCGTGAGGATGAAATCACCCTGCACGCCGGTGATCGCCGTCACCTCGGCGTTCAGCCGAACGCTGATCCCGGCGGCGGCGGCCTGCTCGTCCCATGTGCCGAGGATCTTCTCGCGCTTGCCCGCGTCGAAATCGAGGTCCGAGCGCAGCACGAGCTGGCTCGGCGTCGCCATCACGTGCTTGCCCTTCTGATACTTGTAGATCGTATCGGAAAGGTGATCGGTCTTTTCCAGCAGGACATGCGACAGGCCAAGCTGCGCCGCGCGCGCGGCCGCGCTCACCCCGGCCGGCCCCGAGCCGACGATGGCGATGCGATAGGCGTCTGCCACTGGTCCCCCTTCATCCCCCGACAGGCCCGCCTGTGGCGGGCATGGTAGTGCTCGGTCCGTTCAGTGGACCTTCATCATCGGCGCGACCCTGGCGTTACTTTATCAGCTTGCGCGTTATTCGCCAGAGATGTTGTTCCGACAAAATGCCGTGCGTAACGAAAAATATATGCCGGTCTCTTCGGGCGAGGCGGGCGGGAGGCGAATGGCCGTCCCCGCCCGTGCGGCTCAGAGAAGCACCGCCATCACCCGGCGATTGGCGGTCGCCTGCGGGGTGACGCCGGGCAGGGGCTTGCTGGCGCCGTAGCCCGCCACGTCGAGCCGCTGGCGATCGACCCCGGCCTGCACCAGATAATCGGCCACCGCCTGCGCCCGGCGCTGCGAAAGCTCCTGATTGGCCCGGGGCGAGCCGCTGGCATCGGTATGCCCCTCGATCCGCATCCGCCGCCCGCTCAGCTTGGGCAATTGCAGGGCGGCGGCATATTTATCCAGCCGCGCCTTCGATGCGTCGGTGAGCACGGCGGAAGCGGGCAGGAAGGTAAGGCCGAGATCGGCGCCGCCCACCCGCACCGGCCGTGCGGGTGCTGCCGCAGGGGCCGCGACGCTGGCCGACTGTCCCGGCGTCGCGCCGTCGGCCTGTCCGCGGCGGAAGCTGAACCCGCGCGTGGCCGACCCACGCGGCGCAGGGCGACCCGGCGTCGCGGCAGGCGCGGCGGGATCGGACACGGCGGCGCCGGTCGCCGGATCGCAATCGCCGGCCAGATCGCAGGCGAACTGCGCTTCGTCCGCACCCGATTGCCCGACCGACGCCTGCCCGGCCACTGCCTGCTGGGCCGATGCCGGCGCTGCCATCACGACCGCACATCCAAGCAGGGCGAGACCCCGCACGCTCAAGCCGACCTGCAGCTTCATCTCACTATCCTTCCAACGACTGTGGGTCTTCCCCACGATAAACCTTTCGGCCCGGTCCGGCAAAGCCCCCGGTGCCTGCATCGTGGATAATCGCAAGACATGATTCGGCCAGTGACGCGTATCACTCGTCGCAAAACATTGCTTTTTCCTTGGCCGACGCCCGCGTTATTTCGGATCGATGCGGAACCACACCATGTCCGCATCCCACTTGCCCGTCGCCGTGGCCTTGCGCAGCGTGGCGGCGAATTCGCGGGCGGACTGCACCGTGCCCTGCGGCTTGGCCACCGCCAGCGGCTGCGCGCCGACGACGAGGAACAGCCCGGTCCAGCCGAGGTGATCGGGATAGACCGAGAATTCGTAGCGGTTCGGCGCGGCGCTGGTGAGGCCCACATCCGCCCCCTTCAACGCATCGAGCGACGCCTTGTCCGGCAGCACCCACGTGACGACACCCGACGGCTCCACCCCGAACAGCGCCATCGACCTGTCCGCCGGATCAAGCGAGATCTGCACGCGGGCCAGCGCCTGCGCCGGCGTGAGCGCGGTATCCAGCACGAACGGCTCGCCCGTCACCAGCAGCCGCCCGCCGGGGCTGGCGCGCAGCTTGCGCGGCTCGTCGATCGCGGCACACTCGCGCGGGTCGATCCGCGCCACCTTGTCGGTGGAGACGCGGGTGACGCCCATCTCGCCGGCGCGCGCGATCTCCAGCACGGCGGCGCCCGCCTGCGCCGGATCGCCCGCCACGCCGGTGAGGCCCAGCGTGCCGTTGCTGCCATCCTGCACCGGATCGACGCGCAGCCAAGCGCACGGTGTCTTGCCCAGTTGCGCCTCGATCAGTTCGCCCGTGGTGGGGGCGTTGCTGCGGAACAGGAACCAGCCGACCGCGCCGAACACCACCACCAGCAGCGCCAGCAGCGCGGCGAGTTTGCGGGTGCCGCTGCGATCGACCGGCGGCGGTGGCGGCGGCGGCAGGGCGGCGACCGGCGCCTGCCCCGTCGCCATGAACGTCCCGACCGCCTGCACCAGCGTGGCGCGCCCGCCCTCGCCCGATTCGCGGAACGGTGCGACATCGACCGGGGTGGAACCGCCGAAGCCGAACGGCAGCGTCACCTCGTCGATCAGCACGCCCAGATAGCCGCCGCGCGCGTTGGCCGCCTCCGCCTGATCGAGCACCGCATTGTCGTCCACCGACGCGCGCGACCACAGCACCAGCGAGAGCCGCGCGGGCGCCTCGCCCTCCTCGCGCTGGCCGGTGGCGACGGCATGGCCGGCACGGCGCAGCGCCTCGGCAACGGCGGCGGCGCGCGCGACGTCGGCGGCCGCGTGGGAAACGAAGATGTCGCTCATGGTCGTACCGTGGCCCCGTCGCCTGAAGATGTCCGTGCCCGCATGGCCATCGCCAGCGGGATGATGAGCGCCACCAGCACGAGGCTGACGGCAAGGCTCGCGTTCAGTCCTTCGTTCGATCCGCCCCATATCGCCGATCCGACGAGATCGACATCGACCACCGAGCCGAACGCGCCGACCCCCGGGTTGGGTGAGGCGCCGAAGATCATCTCCTCGGTCCAGTTATAGCCGAAATGGGCAAGGATCGGGGCGACCAGCCCGCCGCTGCGCCATGCCAGCAGGCCGAACCAGATACCCGCGAGCAGGATGTTGAGCAGGCTGAGCGGGTGCCCCCACCCGCCGACCATATGGATCACGGTGAATGCCAGCGAACACACCAGTACGCCCGCCGCCGGCCCCCAGCAGCGCACCAGCGTCGGCTGGAGAAGCCCGCGCAGCAGAAGTTCCTCCGCCACCACGCCGAGCAGGATCAGCGCGCCGCCCGTCGTGAACAGGCCCGCGCCCGGGATGCCGGCGTGCGACCGGCCGATCGCCACGCCGCCCGCCCATGCGCTCGCCAGCACCAGCCCCACCGCCACGATGCCGGCGGGCAGCGCGGTGGCGATGATCGCCGCCCGCCCCGCCCCCAGCGGCAACCGCACGCGCGCCAGCAACGCGCCCGACAGCGCGAGCATCACCAGCGCGACGCCCAGTGCCAGCCGGGCGCAGATCTCGAACGTCAGGTCGGTGGAGTCGGCGATGGCCAGCAGACGCATCAGCGAAAGCGTCAACGGCTCGACCGAAGTAACGATCAGCGATGCGCCGGCGACCACGTAGAACAGCAGCAGCAATGCGCGCCATTCCGCGCGCGCGCCGGTCTCCGCCACCGGGGCGGCGCGATATGCGGCAGGGTTGCGATGCGCGTCCGCCACCCGGTCTCTCCCCCGTTCGCGGCACCCGGCTCCGCGCCCCCCGCGCCGATCCAAGTCGTTCCGTCCGCATTGCCCTCGTCACCACTCTATCATCTTGGCGCCGCGCCGCTAGACTGGAACTCGATTGAGACGAAGAGGGACATGAAGCGGCATGGCGGGGTCGGATCATCGTGTGGAGACTGTCGATCGTCATGTCGGTAGCGGCCTCACCCCCGCGCGGATCGCGCTGATCGCGGCGGCATTGATCGCGCTCGTCGCGGTGGGTGTGGCGATCTGGCGGCAGCGTACGCCGGAGGCGCCGGAGGCGGCCGCCGGGCCGGGCGGTGCGGCGCCCGCGCAACAGGCGGACGTCGCCGCGATGATCGCCCAGCTCGAAACCAAGATGAAGGCGAACCCCGGCGATGCCACCGGCTGGCGGATGCTCGGCTGGTCCTATTACCGGACCGAGCGATTCGCCGATGCCGCCGCCGCCTATCGCCGCGCCACGCAGGCCGACCCGAAGAACGCCGAGGGCTGGTCGGCGCTGGGCGAGGCGCTGTCGCTGGCAGGCCAGGGCGATGTGCCGGCCGAGGCGGAGGCGGCGTTCCGCAAGGCGCTGGCGATCGACCCGGCCGATCCGCGCGCGCGCTACTTTCTCGCGGTGAAGAAGGACCTTGGCGGCGACCACAAGGGTGCAATCGACGACTGGATCGCGCTGCTCAAGGACACGCCGCCGGGCGCGCCGTGGGAGCAGAACGTGCGAGAGA
>NZ_VNIM01000065.1 GCF_007785815.1 Alterirhizorhabdus solaris
ATTATGCACACCCCCAGAACCAGTTCTGGCGGCTGGTGGGCGGCGTGATCGAGCGCGACCTGACGACGATGCCCTACGAGGCACGGCTGGCGGCGCTGGGCGACGCCGGCATCGGCCTGTGGGACATGGTGGCCGAGGCGACGCGCGAGGGCAGCCTGGACAGCGCGATCCGCGATCCCGCCGCCAACGACCTCGCCAGGCTTGCCGCCGGGCTGCCGCGACTGGCGGCACTGGGCTTCAACGGGGCCAAGGCGGCCACGCTGGCGACGCGGCACTTTCCCGCGCTGGCCACGCGCCACGCCACGCTGGCGCTGCCATCGAGCAGCCCTGCCTACACCCTGTCGTTCGCCGCGAAACAGGCGGCATGGCTGGGGCTGCGCGCGTTTCTCTGACGCCCCCCCGTTCATGCGCGGGACAAGTTTCCGCGTTAAGGCGCGAAACAATCTGCCGTGATCGTCGAAAAGTCCGGCTTGACGACGAACGCGCCAATCGTGGAGACTCCGCTCGCTATGAAAAACCTCCCCCCCCTTCTCCGCGCGGCTCCGCTCGCGCTTCTGGCCGTGCTCGCGGCGTGCAACTCCAAGACCGAGACGGCGACCGCCGATGGCGCGGCCGAGGCCAACACGGCCACCGCCGCCCCGCCGATCGAACTGCCGCCGCCGCTGATCGCCAGCCGCACCTTCCGCTGCAAGGACAACAGCCTGCTCTACATCGATTTCTACGGTGGCGAGAAAACCGCCGACCTGCGCGCGGTGAAGGACGGCACCGTCACCAAGCTGGTCGCCGAGGAAGCCGGCAAGCCGCTGACCGGCGGCGGTTATTCGGTTTCGGGCACGGGCAAGGAAGTGACCATCACCCAGCCCGGCAAGCCGAGCCAGAGCTGCAAGGCCTGACGCGCACCGACATGCTCCCATTCGGGCCGGCGGCATCAACCGCCGGCCCTTTCTTTTTTCCGGACCGTGATGTGTGCAATGCAACACGGTTCGTCGCTTATTCGTTTCGTTTGGTCACGGTCCAGCCTATGACCGCGCCATGTCCCGCTTCCGCCTGACCCTGTTCGGCATGGCCGCGCTGATCGCCGCCGCACCTGCCATGGCTGCCGAGGGCCGCGCCGCGCGCGTGCCGGAACCGGCTTCGGTTTCGCTGCTGGTGCTGGGCGCGGTGGGCCTTGTGATCGGCCGTCGTCTCTCGCGACGGCGCTAGAACACCCGCCTATTAACGCCCCACCGCGCACGAGCGGCTGACAAGCCCCGCGCGCTTCGCTATCGGCTGCGCGCATGACCCAGCCCAGCGCCTCCGCCATCACCCCCCAGATCGTCGCCGACCACGGCTTCAGCCCCGAGGAATATGAGCGCGTGCTGCACGCCATGGGGCGTGAGCCGAACATCACCGAGCTGGGCATCTTCTCGGTCATGTGGTCCGAGCATTGCAGCTACAAATCCAGCCGCCTCCACCTGAAGAAGCTGCCGACCACCGGCCCGCAGGTCATCTGCGGCCCCGGCGAGAACGCCGGCGTGGTGGATATCGGCGACGGCCAGGCCGCCATCTTCAAGATGGAGAGCCATAACCACCCCAGCTACATCGAGCCGTATCAGGGCGCGGCGACCGGCGTGGGCGGCATCCTGCGCGACGTGTTCACCATGGGCGCGCGGCCGATCGCCAACCTCAACGCGCTGCGTTTCGGCCGGCCCGATCACCCCCGGATGCGCCATCTGATCTCGGGCGTCGTCTCCGGCATCGGCGGCTACGGCAACTGCGTGGGCGTGCCCACGGTGGGCGGCGAGGTGAACTTCCACCCGGCCTATGACGGCAACATCCTCGTCAACGCGATGACGGTGGGCATCGCCGATACCGACAAGATATTCTATTCGGCGGCCTCCGGCGTCGGCAATCCGATCGTCTATGTCGGTTCCAAGACCGGGCGCGACGGCATCCACGGCGCGACGATGGCCTCGGCCGATTTCGGCGAGGATTCGGAAGCCAAGCGGCCGACCGTGCAGGTGGGCGACCCGTTTACCGAGAAGCTGCTGATCGAGGCCTGTCTCGAACTGATGGCGTCCGATGCGATCGTGGCGATCCAGGACATGGGCGCCGCCGGCCTCACCTCCTCCTCGGTCGAGATGGCGAGCAAGGGCGGCGTCGGGATCGAGCTGGACATGGACGCCGTGCCCTGCCGCGAAACCGGCATGACGCCGTACGAGATGATGCTCTCCGAATCGCAGGAGCGTATGCTGATGGTCCTGAAGCCGGGCCGCGAGGATTTCGCCGAGGCCATCTTCCGCAAGTGGGAGCTGGATTTTGCCGTGATCGGCCGCGTGACCGAAACCGGCCACATGGTGCTGACGTGGCAGGGCGAAACCGTCGCCGACATTCCGCTGGCCCCGCTGGCGGACGAGGCGCCGCTCTACGACCGGCCGCATGTGCCGACACCGAAGCGCGCTCCCCTCGCCGACGTCCCCGAAAGCGGCGGCGTCGGCGCGGACCTGCTGCGGCTGATGGCCTCCCCCGATATCGCCAGCCGCCGCTGGATCTGGGAACAGTATGACCACATGGTCGGCGCGGACACGGTGCAGCGCCCCGGCGGCGACGCGGCGGTGGTGCGCGTCCACGGCACGCCCAAGGGGCTGGCGATGACGACTGACTGCACCCCGCGCTACTGCTTCGCCGATCCGGTGGAAGGCGGTCGGCAGGCGGTGGCCGAGGCGTGGCGCAACCTGACGGCGGTGGGCGCGACGCCGCTCGCCGTCACCAACTGCCTCAACTTCGCCAACCCGCAGCGGCCCGAGATCATGGGCCAGATCGTCGGCTGCCTCGAGGGGATGAGCGAGGCGTGCATCGCGCTCGACTTCCCGATCGTGTCGGGCAACGTGTCGCTCTACAACGAGAGCAAGGCGACCGGCGGCGGCTCCGCCATCCTGCCGACCCCGGCGATCGGGGCGATCGGGCTGCTGGCGGACTGGACCAAGAGCGCGACGATCGCCTTCAAGTCGGCGGGCGAGACGATCGCGCTGATCGGCGAGACGCGGGGCCACCTCGGCCAGTCGCTGTGGCTGCGCGAGATCGCCGGCCGCGAGGACGGCCCGCCGCCGCCGGTCGATCTGGCGACGGAGCGCGCCAACGGCGACATGGTGCGCACACTGATCCAGTCCGGCGCGGTGAGCGCGGTGCACGACGTGTCCGACGGCGGCCTGCTGGTGGCGATCGCCGAGATGGCGCTGGCCGGGAACATCGGCGCCGAGCTGACGCTGCTGGACGGTGCGGGGCCTGCCTTCGGTGAGGACCAGGCGCGCTATCTCGTGACGCTGCCCGCCGGCGTGCCGCTGCCGGAGGGCGCGACGGCGATCGGCGTGACCGGCGGCGAGAGCGTGGCCGGCGTGCCCCTGGCCGACCTGCGCACCGCGCACGAGGGCTTCTTCCCCACCCTGATGGGCCGCGCCGCGCTCGGCTGATCCGGGCCGGCCGGCAAAATCGGGTCAGGGCGCAACTCCATACCCCGAGCGAAGTCGAGGGGCGCGGTACGGCCGCGATGCCGGGTGTCTCGACTTCGCTCGACACAAGGGGGCTTTTCGCTCGACAAGGCGCGGCGCTGAACGGGGATCACACCATCCCGGCCAGCGACGACGGCGCGGCCAGGCGCCAGCTCGTCGCCATCCGCTGCTCCACCAGCAGCCAGTCCGGCTCGGCGAGGTCGATCGCGATCCAGCCCGACGAACCGATATAGGCAGGCCAACTGTAGCGATCGGGATCAAGTTCGATCAACATGTCCTGCTCGTCGCGGCCGCCGGTCCTGACGCAGACGACGGTGCGCCTGTCGCCATGATGGTCGTGACGGAAATAAGCGAACATCCGCCCCTTCACCGAGAAGGCGGGCGCCCCGTGCGACACCTTCTCCGCCGTCAGCGGCAGGGCAAGGCACAGGTCGCGTAGCCGGATCAGTACGCCATCGGGATCTGTCGCGAGCATCGGGAGAGGATACGCCGCGCACCGGGCCGCGCAACCGTCGTCACGCCTCGCTGTCGTCGATCCAGCGGCGGGCGGGCGGCGCGACGAACCCGGCCACGGCATCGAGCATCGCCGCCGGATCGTGCGTGACGATCAGCCGCGCACGGTCCGCCGGCCGCAGGAATCCCTCGGCCACGACATGGTCGATGAAGCCGGACATCGCATCGTAGAAGCCGTTTACGTTGAGCAGGCCGCATGGCTTGTCATGATAGCCCAGTTGCGCCCACGTCCACGTCTCGAACAGCTCCTCGAACGTGCCGATCCCGCCGGGCAGCGCGACGAACCCGTCGGAAAGCTCGGCCATCAGCGCCTTGCGTTCGTGCATGGATTTCACGACGTGCAGTTCGGCCAGCCCGCGATGATCGAACTCGCGCCGCCGCAGGGCCTCCGGGATCACGCCGATCACCTCGCCACCCGCCTCGCTGGCGGCGTCGGCGATCACCCCCATCAGCCCGATCGAGCCGCCGCCATAGACCAGACCGTAGCCGCGCCCCGCGATCATCCGGCCGAAATCCCGCGCGGCGGCAGCATAGACGGGCGATATGCCGAGGCTGGAGCCGAGGAACACGCAGACCCGCATCGCTCTCAGGCCAGCCGCTCGGGCACGTCACGCGCCTCGTCGATCAGCGCGGACATGGGTGCGACCGACTCCCATGGGAACACATACCATTGCTTGTCGGTCGCGCGGTCGATCGTGCGCGCGCAATAGTCCACCGTCGCGCGCGATCGGTCGTTGCTGATAAGCACCGCGACGCGCAGATTGGCCGCATCGCCGCCCTGCGCCAGCAATGTTTCCCGCAGATCGAGCAGCGTGGCGCCGCTGTCGTTGATGTCGTCGAGGAACAGCAGTCGCCGGCCGGCCGCGCTCATTGCCGCCAGCTTGGTCAGCAACTCGTCGGCAAAGCCGGGCACGCGCGCCGAATAATCGATCGACAGCATCGCGATGCCGGTGCGATGGGACAGGTACGCCGCCGGCACCAGCCCACCGCGCCCGATGCCGACGATGAAGTCAGGCTGCCAGCCATCCTCCTCCAGCCGCGTCGCCAGCGCCTGCACGTCGGCGACGAAACGATCCTGGGAGATGGTGCTCAGCACCGGCTGGCCGGTGGTCATGGTCGGATCCTCGCGCTCTCAGGCCGGCGCGATAGCGCGACAGGCGCCGCCCGCGCAACCGCGCGACGACGCCCTTTGCATCCCTAGCGGACGAACCAGTCGTCCGGCCGGTACCCCGGCTGCAGGTCAAAGCGGTGATGGTCCATCGCCGGGTGGAACGCCGGATCGTTGGCCAGCCAGTCCTTCCAGCGCCGCAGAAACAGCGCGATGTCCTCCGGCGGCGGGGCCGTCGTCCCGCGCGAGGCCTTCTCGGCGTGCGTCATCCGCGCGTGCGGCGTGTAGACGATCCGCGCGCCGGTGGCACGCAGCCGCAGGCACAGATCGATATCGTTGAACTCCAGCGCGAACCGCTCGTCAAAGCCATTCACCCGCTCCATCATCGAGCGCCGGGTGGCGACCACCGCGCCGGTAATCATCGACCATTCGCGGTGGGTCAGCGCCCAATCCTGATAGGTGCCTTCAACCGAACGGCGATAGAGCCAGGCGTGCGCGCACACCCCCAGCAGTCCGCCGACGACGCCGGCATGCTGGATCGATCCGTTCTCGTACATCAGCAGCGGCCCCACCGCGCCGACATCCTCGCCGACGGCGAAGTCCATCAGCGCCCGCAGCCAGCCGGCATCGCGCGCCTCGACATCGTCGTTGAGCATCACGAAATGGTCGGTCTCGGCGGCCCGCCACAGGATGTTCATCTTGGCGGCGTAGTTGAACGGCACCTCCGGCGCGCGCGGCGTCTCGATCCGGCGGACGGAAAACGGGCGGCGCTTCGTCGCCCAGTCGGGGGTGCCGGTCACGTCGTCGGCGATCAGCACGTGCAGCTTGTCCATAGGCCAGTCGGTCGATGCCAAGCTGTCGAGCAGCCGCTCGACATAGATCCGCCCGTCCGGCGTCTCGCTGCGCCGGGTCGGCACCAGCAGCGTGACCGGCGGCAGCGTCCGGTCGTCGCGCTTGCGCGACAGCCGCAGCGTCTCGGGGGTAAGGCCCGACCCGACCTCGTGACCGCTCATCGCCGGGTGCGCCGCGAACAGCGCCTGCCGCGCCGCGGCGGGCACGGTCGGCCGCTTGCCGGGATGGCCGAGCAGCACGAACGGCACGCGGGCGATCGAATGGCCGCCGGCCCAGGCACGCAGCACCAGGTCGGTCAGCGCCGCCTCACCGAGATCATACCGCAACCCGCCCAGCGAATGCAGCGCCGATCCGCGCACCAGCAACGGCACGCCGATATAGTCCTGTGCGGCGAACAGGGTGAAATCGAACTCCGGCTTCAGCCGCAACTGCGCGCCCAGCCCGTCCTCGCCGGCGGCCACGTCATCGGCGTAGAAGATCGCCACGTCCGGCCTGACGGCGGCGAATGCCAGGAACACGCTGCGGAAATGCGGGTCGATCTTCGCATCCGCCGGGGCGATCAGCAGCCAATGGTCGGGCTGCGGAGGGACGCGCTCCAGCTCGTTCCGCTCGTCCGGCGCAAGACTGTCTGCACACAGCGGATACACATGCACGTTCGGCCCGAGATCGACCTCGCCGAGCGAGCGCCCGGCCAGCAACTTCGTGCTGAGCGGCGACGGCGTACGCCAGCGCGGCACCGTCTCCTCGAAAATCGCCGCGAAGCTCTCGCTGATCCGCTCGCCAACGCTTTCGTACGACAGACGATCGCGGATGCGCCGGCGTGCGGCCTCGCCGATCCGGTTATCCCCGGCGGCCAGCGCCTCGGCCGCCTGCGTCAGCGCCTCGGCCAGCGCCTTTTCGTCGATCAGCGCCCATTCGCCGCCCTTGGTGTAATGACCGAAATCCTCGGTCAACTGATAAGGCTCCGCCCGGACGGGATAGCCGCAGCTGGCATCGAGGAATTCGGTGCTGCCGGAAAAATCGGTCGCCACAACGGGCTTGCCGGCCCCCATCGCCTCCGCGATCGTCAGGCCGAAGCCCTCCGAGCAGTGCGGCGATGCGTAGATATCGGCGGCGGTGAACAGGTCCTGCAGTTCGTTCTGCGGCAGCGACCGGTTGATGAGCACGACATTGGCCGTCTTTGCGGTCAGCGCCTCGAACGCCTTGCCTTCTTCCGGCCGGTCCATGAGGTGCTTCGTCTTCAGCACCAGCGTCCAGCCGCGCCGGGCAAGGCCCGATGCCGCGAACGCCCGCACCAGCGCGTGCGGGTTCTTGCGGATCAGGTAGCTCGATCCATCGAACACGTAGAGGATGATCCGCTGCGACGCGGGCAGGCCGAGCGATGCCAGCATGGCGGCGCGATCCGCCGCCGTCAGGCTCGATTCCGGCAGCGGCACCCCATAAGGCACCACGTCGACCGGCGCCTGCTCCTGCGCGTCGAACAGTTTGGCGCAATAGCCGCTCGGCGCCCAGATGCGGTCCACCGAGGCGAATTCCTGATGCCAGCCCTCCGGAATGTGCGACATCTCCCACACCCAGTGGCCGATACGCTTGCCCGCACGCATGATGTCCTGCCGCTGGACGTCCGTCAGCAACTGCCAGCTGTCGGGGTTCAGGTTGACGATGGCGATATCGGCCGGCCCCTCGAAATCGCGGATATCGAAAGCGGGACCAAGCGGCCGGTGGATATGGAACGGCTTCTTCACGGGATGCAGGTTGAGCAGCACGCCGGTCGTGCGGATTGCCGCGATCAGGCCGCGACTCCCGAAGCCTAGACCGTTGTCGTAATTCCAGGGGCCGTAGAATGAGACCTTCAGCTTCGAATCGATGCCTGGCTGGTAGTCCCGCGTTTTGTCGACCGGCATCGTCAGCAGGGGGAAGTCGGGCGGCACGTACCCGGTGACGCCCTGATGCTTCAGCACATCTTTCAAAAGACCAACATCGAAGCCGGCCTTCGCGAGATAGCGATCCCACTTGTCGATATTGAACAGGTAGGAATGTTCGCGGAACAGCAGCGTCTTGACGAAGGGAAAGCCGTCCTCGATCAGCTCGCGCCAGGCGTACATCGTCGCGTTGCGCGGATCGTTACTGGCGAATAACGCCTCCGCCTTGAAACCGTTCGCCTCGACCAGCGGTGCCAGCTTGATCTCGTAGGTATCGATCACCGCCTGCTTGCCGGGCAGATTCACCATCGTGCCGAAAAAGTTCTGCACGGCCACGCAGGACAACAGCGGCCGTTTCATCGCCATGAAATAGCTCTGAATGTGCCAACGATTCTCATGGTTCTCGGTCAGCCCGACGAAGTCCGCGTCGGATTCACGCAGGCGCCGCAGCATCTCGGCAAAGGCGGCCGGGCTGTTCGGTCCAAACATGCTGTCGTTGATGCAGTACAGGATCTCCGAGCGGTAGAGTTCGGGATAGAGCCGCAGACCGTGTGCCCACGCGGCGAAATCATAGCCGACATTCTCCCGCACGATCGCGCCCGCTACCACTTCGAGCTGGGCGCGGTTCAGGCGCACGGGCCGATCGGCGACAACGATCAGCAGGACGTCGATCCCGTTGTCGCGCAGCGCCTGCATGTACGGCAGGATGTGCGGCTTGAGCACGCCGTCGGGCGAGTGCGTCACGAACAGGGCGGTCTCGGCATTGTCACGCCAGACGAACTGCTTGGCGACCGCGAACCGGGCGGTCGTCACCTGGTCGCCCTCGCTGTGCCCCATCAGCGGGGAGAAGCCGGTCGTCTCGAAGGGAGAATGCTCCAGCTCGTCGCCGGTGCTCTTTAGATAGGCGTGGACGGTGACGATGCTGTGATCGCGCGTATCGAGTTTCAGCGTGGCAACGAAGCCGGCGGTGGTGGTGCCGAGCCCGAGCAGGGCGACATCCGTGCGGAACAGGGTGCTGACCGCCGCGCCGATCACCCTGCCGCCGGTCCGGAACTCGATCTCCGCTGGTTGACTGGGATCTTCGGGGTTGACCGCCCAGCCGCTGATATCATTGCCGGCCACCCGATCGATCGTGCCGACGCGGCGATCGTTGCGAAGCGGGATGAAGTCGCCGAGATAGGCGGGGGATGCCTGCACCGACGCACCCAGCGCCTCGGCGATCTCGCGCGTCTCCAGCTCGCGACGGGCGTTGTCGTTGCCGTCGGCCTGGAAACTGGTACGGAATGCCTGAGCGGCGGTGGGCATATCACCGAGCTGCTTGAGCAGCACGCCGTAGAAGAAGTTCGCATCGGGATCGCGCGCGTTGAGCGCCAGCGCCGCCTCATAGGCGTTGCGCGAGGCCTGCAACTGCCCGTCCTCGCGCAGGACATGGCCCAGCTGCACCCAGAGCGGCGCATCGTCCGCCTGCTCCGCCAGATACTGGCGATAACCGACGCTCGCATCGAGCCAGTTGCCGCCGTCGCGTGCGGCGTTGCCCCGGCTGCGTGCCGCGCGCGCCGCCGCCGACATTTTCCTCCCGCCCAGTCCGAATCGTTGTTTGATGCCTACGAGGGAAGACGGGATGCCGGTCACACGCAAACTCCAGTAATCAGGCGCCCCCCTTACGAGACGGTTTGGTCGCTATCAAGCAAGCCCCGGACGTCCCCGACGACAGGAACCGCGAAAAGAAGGTCCGTATCGGAGAGTGACGGCGGACCCCGATCCGGGCCGGACGGCCCCAGACGCATGCAACGGCCGCCAGTGGCATCAGCCCTTGGGCTGGCCGCCGGGGAGGCCGTGCATTTCCGCAAGCGTCCGTTCGAACACTGCCAGTGTCTCAGCCCAGCCGTGCGCGGATGCCGGGCGGCGCGCGTCCGTATCCGGCAAATCCGCTCCAGCCTCGAACATGGCCCGCGCCACCGCGCCGGCGCCAGCGTCGGGCGACGGCCATGCGGACACCTTCAGCCCCAGCGCCGCCGCTTCAAGTGTGTCCAGCGCCGTCAGGGCCCCCGGCGCGTGCCAGTAGAGGTCGGCCCCGGCCAGGATCGCCTGCCGGTCGATCGCCGTCGCGGCGGGGGCCACCGTCACGCCCCCGGGCAGGTTGCGCGGCGGGCGCTGGTCGGCGGTGAACAGCACCATGGCGCTGCACGCAGGATCGAGGTCGCGTTGCCACGCCTCCATTGCCGCACGGAACGCGGGCGTCACGGTGCTGTCCGAGGCGGCGACGAGGATCACGATCCGGTCGGTCCAGCCGCGCCGGTGCCGCACCTGCGCGCGCAGCGGGGCCAGCGCCGCGCTCCATACGCCCAGCCGGTCGGCGCCGGGCGGACACGGCCGGGCGTGATCCAGGCCCAGTTCGGCGGCCACCGCCGGCGATGGCGCCAGCGCCCGATCGAGAAACGGCAGTGCCAGCAGCCGCCCCTCGCGCCCCGCCTCGTCTCCCGCAAGCCCCGCCGCCTGCTCGGCGGCCTCGCCATGATAATGCAACAGGACCGGCGGCCAGACGCCCAGCCAGCGGCCGACGTCGGCGAAACCGGGGGTATGCACCACGATCGCATCGAACTCGCGCGCCGCCCATGCCGCCGCATCACGCCCGCCCCTCAGTGCCACGCCGGACGCGGCAGGAGGATCGTCGGCGAGGACATGGAACGGCGCCCCGACGACGACCTCATACCCCCGGGCCTGAAGGTAGCCCGCCTGCCGCGCCACCGTGAGGCCGATCTCCGTGCCGCCATCAAGCACCGAGGACAGCAGCAGCACGCGCGGCGCCCGGTGCCGGTCGAGATATCGCTGCCACGGCCGCACCACGCGCGGCGGAAAAGCGGGCGCATGGAGATCGCCCGGATCGACCCCGAGGTTGGGACTGTACCAAGGATCCTCGCGGCACAGCGTGCGGTGCCGCTCGCAGACGTAGCGTGCCTCACGGTTGAACTGCCTCAGCTTCTCGGGCGTGTCGTCCCGCCCGCGGGTGCGGGATTCGTGATGACGCATCCAGACGTCGTAGACGTAGAGGTTGCGATAGCCGCGCCCGATGGCCGACAGGCAAAGGTCCGCGTCATTGAACGCCACCGGCAGGTTCGGGTCCAGCCCGCCGATCTCCTCGAACACCGCACGGCGGATGGCGAGGCAGGCGCCGGTCACGGCCGCCACCTCTCGCGTGCGTTGCGCAAGGCCGTATGCGCCCGGTGCGTCTCGACCGATCCCGACATGGGCGTGGGCGGCGAGGCCATCCACGCCCAGCACCATGCCGGCGTGCTGGATCGTATCGTCGTCGTACAGCAGCATCGGGCCGACCGCCGCGACATCGGGCAGCATCGCGTAGCCCACGAGGCCGCGCAGCCACGCCGGATCCTCGATCTCGGTATCGTTGTTCAGCAGCACCAGCATCTCGCCGGTGGCGGTGTCGACGGCGATGTTGTTGAGCAGCGGATAGTTGAACGGGATCGGTGCGGCGATCGTGCGGAAACGCCCGGCCGCCACGCCCGCCGCCAGCCAGTCCAGCGTCGCGGGTTCCACCGATCCGTTGTCCACGATCACGATGTCGAGACGGTCGGGCGGATAATCGGTCGCGACCGTCAGGCTGTCCACGCAGGCACGAAGGAGATCCATCCGGTCGCGGGTAGGGATGATGATCGTCACGCCCGGCAACGCGTCGTCCGCCAGCCGCCGTCCGACGGGGCTGGCGGCGACGACGCGGTCGACGTGATCGTGATGAAGCACGAACGGCACATGTGCGATCGACCGGCGATCCCTGGCGAGCGCAGCGTCGCGGATCAGGCTCGCGGCGGTCTCTCGTCCCGTAACCAGCGCGTCTGCAAGCCCGGTGATATCGGCATCGGCCGCAAGCAGTGCGAAGGCACCGATATAATCCACCTGGCGCAGCAGCTCGGGCGAAGCGGCGGGCTTGAACATCGGGTCGCGGCGGACGCCGGCCACCACGTGATCGTGATCGCCATAAACCAGCGCCGCCCCCGCCCCGGCCGCTTGCGCAAGGGCGTAGAGCGCGTGTTCGCGCAGTTCCACCGCCGCATCGAGCAACACCACCGTGCCGGCGGGCACCTCGCCGTGCGCCACATCCCCGGCGAAGGCGAAGCGGTCGTCGCCGGCGATCAGCGCATGAAGTGCGGATCGCGTGCCGGGCGGACAATCCGGGGCGAGGCACAGGAGGATGCGACGCGGTGCCAGTCGCTGGCGCCGCAGTCCGGCAACGGCCGTGCCGACATGCCCGGCGGTGGCGGCATCCACTGCCAGCAGCACCATCGGCGCCACCAGCCCCTCCGCCACGACATGCGCATCGATCGCCCGGTGGTCGCGATCGTCGAGCATGTCGTACTGCGCGATCCAGTCCGCATACGAATCCGCCGCAGTCGAGGCGTGCCCGCGCGCGCGGCCGATCGCCACATGATAGGTGAAGGGGTCGAGCCCCGACACCGCCACCGCCGGATGACGTTGCAGATACCAGTGCGGATCGAAGCCCGGGCCGGGCTGGCGCAGTTCGAATCGGCCATCGTTGAAGAAGTGCGCCACCGGATCCGCGTCGGCGATGTCGGGATAGCGCGCTGCATACCATGGCGGATCGATCAGCCCGCTCGCACGTGCCTCGTCCAGCGTCATCTCCGCCGCCCGCCGGACGTTCGCCGGCACCCCCGGCGCGACAAGCGGCACGATCCGCCGGCGTGCCGCATCCAGTTCGTCGCGCGGGGCGTGGGGGTCGAGGTCGGCGAGACGGCGGAAGGCGGCGAACGCCTCGACCGGCTGGCCGTGGCGCTTGTAGAAATGCGCGAGCTGCAGGTTGAGGTCGCGATCGTCAGGGTCGAGCGCGAGCGCGTCGCGATAATGTCGCTCCGCCCGCGCGGGATCGCCGCTTTCCTTGTACATGTTGCCGGCCTGAACGTGGATCGGCGCATTGTCCGGCGCATGGCGCAGGGCGCGGGCGTACAGCGCGGCGGCGCGCGCATGATCGCCTGCATCACGTGCGCGGTTGCCCCGGCGGATCGCGCGCCGCGCCGGATCCAGCCATCGCCGCAGACGCCGGCCATATCGTGTCAGACCGGCCACATCGCCCTCACTGTTGCCGCCGGCGGTCTGGACGGAAAGTCGCCCCGCCGCAACCCGCCCCGCCGGCACGGCACCGTGCCGGCGATGTTAACGATGAGCATTACCCACGTTCGTAAACCGGGCTGCAAGCACACGATATGGTGAACGTGCCACAGTGGGCCTCCGGCTGCGACACAAGCGCTCGAAAACAATCGATTCGGATGTTTATCTGCGATATGGTTCATGCGCGTTAATGTTCGGGGGCATGGTGATGGTTACAAAATCCGTCGGGATATCGGCTAACAGCGATAACCATGCTTCGCAGGGCCAGGCTCGGATCCCCCCCGCCGCACGGACCGGCGCCGGCGCCCGCACCGCCGCCTTCGCGGCCGATGCCCCCGGCGTCCAGCGGGTCTATCCCGGCCCGGACGGGCAGGTCGTCCTCCCGGCCGGCACCGCGCTCGACAGCATCGAGGTTTCGGGGCGCGATCTGGTGGTGCACCTGCCCGACGGTACGCTGCTGCTGATCGTCGATGGCGCCGTCTATGTCCCGCAGCTGGTGCTGGGCGGGGTCGAGATTCCGCCGGTCAACTTGGCCGCGCTGCTGCTGGGGCAGGAACCGCAGCCCGCCGCCGGTCCGCCGTCCAGCTCGGGCGGCAATTTCGCGGTGCCGGTGGGCGGCCTCGGCGACGGCCTCGCCATCGGCGACCTGTTGCCGCCGACCGCGCTCGCCTTCGGCGTGCGCCCGCTTGAGGAACTGGAGCCGGACATCCGCCGCCCCGGCTCCCTGCCCGAAATCTCGATCGTCACCGCGCTCGATCCCGGCGGCGCCACCGCCGCGCGCGGATCGGTCGACGAGGCGGGCCTGCCCGCGCGCGGCATCGAATCGCCCGGATCGAACGCGGCGGCCAGCAGCGAGACGACCACCGGCACCTTCCTCGTCACGGCCGACGACGGGCTGGGCAGCGTCAGCGTCAACGGCGTGGCGCTCACCGGCGCGGCCGGGCAGACGATCACCGGCGCCTTCGGCACGCTGACGATCACCGCCGTGCGCCCCGGCGCCTATGATTTCAGCTACACGCTGGCCGACAATACCAGCGGCGATACGACGAGCGAACTGTTCACCGTCGTCGTCACCGACACGGACGGCCAGCAGGCCACCGGCACGCTGACCGTCGCCGTGGTGGACGACGTCCCCATCGCGCGCAACGACAACGCCGGGCAGACGGCGGAGAACCAGCCCGTCGTCATCAACGCCTTCGCCAACGACACGTTCGGCGCGGACGGCGTGGCCACCGCCGGCGGGGCCGTCAGCTTCACGCAGCCCGCCAGCGGCACCGTCGCCTACAATCCGGCGACCGGGCTGTTCACCTACACCCCGACCGTGCCGGGCGCGACCGGCGACAGTTTCACCTACACCATCACCGATGGCGACGGGGACCAGTCCACCGCCACCGTCACGATCGGCCTGCTCGGCGATTCCACGCCAGTCATCACGCTCGGCGGCGCGGCGCGGGTGGAGGAAGCGGGGCTGCCCGCAGGTTCCGACCCTTCCTCGACGCGTGAGACGACGACGGGCACGATCGCGGTGGCCACCGGCGGCGACACGCTGGCGGCGCTGCTCGTCAACGGCGTGGACGTGACGGCGGGCGGCACGGTGAACGGCGCCTCCGGTACCCTCACCGTGGTGCGCGGCGCGGGCGGCGGCTACACCTACAGCTACACCCTCACCGCGCCGACGAACGGTGACGGGACGAGCGACAGCTTCGCCGTCAGCGCGCGCGACAGCGACGGCAGCACCGCCGGCACCACGCTCGCCATCGCCATCGTCGACGACGTGCCTACCGCGCGTGCCGACGTGGACCGCGTGACGGTGGGCGCCGGCGGCGAAACCACGACCGCGCTGGTCGGCGTCGATTTCAGCCAGGCGGCCACCTACACCGGGTTGAGCGCGGACGGCACGCGGCTGGTGCTGAACGGCCTCACCGTCGATACCATCGGTGGCCGGCTGGCCCAGACGACCGGCGGCGCGGGCGTCGTCAGCCCGTCCGATCTGGCGCCGGGGCAGAGCTTCACCGGCGAGGTCGACGCGTACAACGACACGCCGGAGGCGATCCGCCTCGGCTTCGCGGTCGCCCAGAGCAACGTCGTGATCGCGCTCAACCAACTGTACCGCGAGAGCCAGTTCGCGCCGACGCCGGTCGCCGAGCGAGCGATCGTCACGATCGGCTTCGCCGACGGCACCAGCGCCACCGTCCTCGTTGCCGCCACGCAGAGCGTGCAGCCGGGCGAGGCGATCATCACGCTCGATTCGGCGTCGTTCGGCGGACGGCTCATCAGCACCGTCACGCTCGGCCCGGATCCGAGCCTGCCGGTGCTGCCGGCCGGGCTGTCCGACGATCTGCGCAACTCGTACAACGCCACTCACCCTTATTCGGATTTCACGCTGAAGGGCGTCAGCTACACCACAAGCTCCACCACGCCGGGCACCAATACGGTGGCCGACGGCAACGTGCTGAGCGGGGTGGGCGGCACCGACGTGAACGCGACCGACGGCGTGGCCGACACGCGCGGCGCGGACGGCGCGAGCGTGACAGGCGTGGTGTTCGGCACCGCGCCCGTCGCCAGCGGCGGGGTCGGCGGCACGATCGCCGGCGCCTACGGTGTGCTGACGCTCAATGCGGACGGCAGCTATGCCTACACGCTGAACAGCGCCCAGCCGGCGGTGGCGAACCTGCCGCTCGGCAGCACGCTGACCGAGACGTTCACCTACACGATCACCGACGGTGACGGCGACACCAGCACTACCACGCTGACGATCGGCATCGACGGGCGCGATCACGGCGTGACGCTGGGCGATCTCCAGCCGATCGCGGTGGGCGGCGACGTGACGGTGTTCGAGGCGAATCTGCCGAACGGCTCCTCGCCTGCCGCCGCCGCGCTGACGCAAGGGGGCGACTTCGCCATCACCGCGACGGACGGCTATGGCAGCCTCACGGTCGGCGGCGTCACGCTGATGGCCGGCGGGGTGTTCACCGCCACCACCCTCACCACCGCGCTGGGCAACGAACTGGCGTTCACAGGCTTCGATGCGGCAACCGGCCGGGTGAGCTATACCTATACGCTGAACGGCGCGGTCAACGATCCGTCCGGCCAGGGCACGCAACGGCTGTTCGAGTCGCTGAACGTGGTCGCCACCGATCGTGACGGATCGACCGGCACGGGCACGCTCAACCTTGCGGTCGTGGACGACGTACCTACCGCCAACGCCGATGTGGACCGGGTGACGGCAGGCACGGCCGGCAGCACCAGCACCACCAACGTCGTGGTCGATTTCGATCAGGACGCCACCTTCGCCACGCTGGCGCCGGGCGGCAGCGAATTGCGGCTGGACGGGCTGACGGTGAACGCAGTCGGCGGCGCGCTGACCCGCTATCTCGGCGCAAGCGTGCTGAGCGCATCGGACAATGCCCCCGGGCAGTCGTTCACGCGCGAGATCGACGCCTATAACGACACGGTCGAGGCGATCCGGCTGGACTTCGCGAGCGGGCAGACCCGCGTCGTGGTGACGCTGAACCAGCTTTATCAGGAGCGTCATTTCTCCCCCACGCCCGAGGCGGAACGGGCCGTCGTCACCGTCGGCTTCGCCGATGGCAGCAGCACCACCGTCATCACCTCGGCGACCGCCACGACGCTGCCGGGCGAAGCGACCGTCACGCTGGACTCGTCCGCGTTCGGCGGGCGGCTCATCACCGCGATCACGCTGGCGCCGGACCCGAGCCCGCCGACCCTGCCCGCGGGGCTCGCCGACGAGTTCCGCAACTCGTACAACGCCACGCACGCCTATACCGAGTTCACGTTGAAGGGCGTCAGCTACGACGTCACCACCACGACGCCGCCGACCGCCTCCGCCGCGTCGGGCAACGTGCTGACCGGGGTGGGCGGCACCGATGCGAACACGACGGACGGCGTGGCCGACATCCTCGGCGCGGATGGCGCGGTCGTGACCGGGCTCGGCTTCAACTATGCGACCGGGCCGGGGAGCAACCTCAACACCGCTTTCGCCGGCGCGCACGGCACCCTCACGCTCGCGGCGGACGGCAGCTACACCTATGCGCTGAACAACGCCGATCCGGCGGTGGCGACGCTGCGACCGGGGGCCACGCTGGTCGATCGCTTCACCTACACGGTCACCGACGGCGACGGCGACACCGCCTCCACGACGCTGACGATCACGATCGACGGCCGCCCCGCCACGAGCGGGCTGCGACTGGCGGCGGTGGCCGAGACCGGCAGCACGCTGGCGACGACACTGGCGCTGGCAAGCGTGGCGGCACTCGCCACCCCGATGGCCGCCGCCGCCGAGACGGGACATGAGGCGAGCACCGCCAGCACGGTGACGCTGCATGACACCGCGGTGGCGGCCCCCGTCGTCGCCGCGCATGTCGATACGACGCCGGTGCCGGTGGCGACCACGCCCGCCGCCACCGAAACGCCGGGCGCAACGGTTGCCGAGAGCCACCACGTCGCCGCGGCGGAGCCGGTGGCGGCAAGCGCCACCAGCGTCAGCGTCGATCATGCCGCCACGACGGCGGCTCCCGCGGCGAACGACACGGACACGACGCCGGCCGCGCATGTGGCGACGCCGGCGGTCGCGCTGCTCGACATCGGCGAGATCCCGCTGCCGGCGGCGGCGGGTGCGGCGGCAACGGCAACGGCACCGGCGGCGGCCGCGCTGCCCGATCCGGCGCATGCCGCCACGGTCGCCGATATCGTCGCCGACAGCCTGCACGGCGGTGCCGTGGCCGGGCCGAGCATCGACAATCTGCTCGCCGCCCTGCCCGCCGCGCCCGGAAGCGCGCCCGCGACGACCGCCCCGGCCGCCAACGACGCGCCGGCGCTCGCCACGGCGGACCAGCATCTGGCGCCGGTGGTGACGGGCGGACACGAGGCCGCCGCGATGATCGCGGCAGCGATCGACCATGCCGCGATGACCATGAGCGGCGGCCATGACGGCGTGACCAGCGTCGCCCATGCGGCCTGACAAACAAAACGGGGGGAGAATGATTTTGCGAGCATCCTGGATGACGGCAGCGGCGCTGGCCGCCTCGGCATTGCTGGCCGGAGGGGCATCGGCCCGGGACATCAAGGCCCCCGCCCCCGTGGCCGCCGAGACGACGGACGCGCGCACGCTGCGGACCGAGATCGAGTGGCGGCTGGCGGCGGCGATCGCGGCCAGCAAGATGGCCGAGATCCAGCGCGCGGAGGACAGCCGCTTCCTATGGGCGAACGAGGCGAAGGCCGCCTGCGGCATCGCCGACGGCTTCCTCAAGAGCAACACGATCGAGCCGGACTCGGTCGGCCGCTGCTACGCCTTCACCGCGCAGCTCTACATCTGGCTGCCCGCCACCGCGGCCTGAACCGACCGACCATGCGCCCAACGACGGCGTGAATAGGGCTGCCGACAGGCGCCACGAGACGAAGACCAAAGGGGGAAGACCAATGTTCTCATCCACCGGCAAGGCCCGGTCGCTGCGCGCGATCGCACTGATGCTGCTCGGCAGCGCCGCACTCGCGCCCGCCGGGGCGACCGATCTGCGCGAGGCGATCGCCGTCGCGGTCCAGTCCAATCCGCAGATCAACCAGGCGGTGGCGAACAAGGAAGCCATCGAGTTCGAGCGCGAGCAGGCGCAGGGGCTGTATCGTCCGCGCGTCTCGGTCGAGGCATCGGCCGGCGCACGCCGCACCGATACGCCCACGCGCCGCGTGCTGGGCTCGGACGACGACGTGCTCGCACCGGTCGAGGGCAGCCTGCTCGTCGAGCAGACGCTGTTCGATTCGGGCGCGCGCCGGGCGGAGCTGTCGCGACAGGCCGCGCGCACCGATGGCGCCGCCAACCGGGTGGAGGAACGCTCGCAGTTCATCGCGCTGGAAGTGGCGCGGCGTTACATCGACTATCTGCTCCAGCAGCGCATCGTGGCCGCTGCCGACGACAACATCACCTTCCACCGCAAGCTGACCGACGATCTGCGCGAAGGCGTGCGCAGCGGCTCGATCAGCATCGCCGACCAGCAGCAGGCCGAGGAACGGCTGCAGGCCTCGCTCGCCCGCCGCACCGAGGCGCAGGAGGAGCTGACCAACGCCGCCATCTCGTTCCGCACGCTGACCGGCCTGCCGCTCGACAGCGCCACGGTGCCGCCCGCGCTCACCGCCAAGCTGCCCGCCACGCTGGAAGACGCGATCGCCGCCGCCCGCACGAACAACCCGCTGGTGCGCGAGGCGATGGCTGACATCGATGCGGCCTATGCCGTGCGCGATGCCGCCAAGGCCAACCTCGGCCCGCGCGTCGCGCTGGAAGGGCGCGCCCGCTACGGCCAGGATGTCGACGGTTTCCGCGGCCACGCCAGCGACCTGTACGGCCGCGTCGTCGCGCGCTGGAACCTGTACACCGGCGGTATCGACCAGGCCAACGTGCAGGAAAGCACGCGCCGCGCCAGCGAGACGCGCTTCCGCCTGCACGAGGTGACGCGGCAGGCCGAGGAGGATGCGCGCACCGCGTGGAACCGGCTCAGGAGCCAGGCCGGGCTGGTCGGCGATCTCGACCGCCAGCGCGCCGTGGCGGACGACCTGATCGTCTCCTACCGCGAGCAGTTCAACGTCGGCCGTCGCTCGCTGCTCGATCTGCTCGATTCGCAGAACACGCGCTACAATGTGGTCGTGCAGGCCGAGACGGCGCGACTGGCCGAACTGTTCGCGCAGTATCGCGTGCTCGCCTCGACCAACGAACTGCTCGCGGCCGTCGATGTCGCCCCGCAGAAGGCCGCCATCGCCGGCGCGCGCGCGCGGTTCGACGTGAAGGTGACGCCTGCGGCCGAGGTGATGGAGCGGCGGCTGCCGAACTAGGCCGGCCGCTACGGGATCGACGGGGGTACATGCGTGAGCTTTGAGACGTGGCGGCAGTCGGCCGGCGGGGCCGACGCGCCCGATATGGTACTGAACTGCCTCGTCTGGCTGGCGGAACATCATGAGCGCCCCTCGTCGCCCACGCGTATCCGCGCCGGGCTGGCGCTGGACGAGGCGGGGCGGCTGCCGTTCCATCAGGCGACCGCCGCGCTCGACGGCATGGGGATGCGCACGCAGGTGATGCGCCGTCCTCTCGACCGCACCCGCCCGCGCGACCTGCCTGTGCTGCTGCCGCTGGACGGCGGCGGTGCGGTGCTGGTGCTGGAACGGCGCGAGGGCGACGCCCGCGTCTTCACCCCCGGCACGCCCGAACCATATTGGACGCCGCTTGCCGGCATCGAGTCCGCGCGCGCCGGGAACGGCCTGACGATCGAGGCCGACCCCACCCGCCAGCGCGAGGGCGAACGGCCGTGGGCCACCGCCGCCCGCCGCCACTGGTTCTGGAGCGAGGCATGGCAGCTGCGCGGTGCGCTCGGCTATGTCTGCGCCGCCGCCGTGGTGGTGAACCTGCTCGCCTTCGCGGTGCCGCTGTTCACGATGAACGTGTACGATCGCATCATCCCCAACCGCGCCGAGGCGAGCCTGTGGGTGCTGGCGATCGGCGTGGTGCTGGCGCTGGGCCTCGAATTCACCCTGCGGTTGGCGCGCGCGCAACTGATCGACGAGGTCGGTCGCGATCTCGATGCGCGGCTGTCGCAGAACCTGTTCGCCAAGGTGCTGGCGCTGCCGCTGTCGGCACGCTCGGGCAGCACCGGCGCGCTCGCCCGCCGGGTCAGCGAATATGAGGCGGTGCGCGATTTCTTCGCCTCCACCTCGATCGTGCTGGCGGTGGACACGCTGTTCCTCGTGCTGTTCCTCGCGATGATCGCGGTGCTGGCCGGGCCGCTGGTGCTGGTGCCGCTGGCCGGGATCGTCGCGATGGCGACCGCCGGCTTCGCGCTGCAACGCGCGATGGGCCGTGCCGCGATCGACGCGCAGGCCGATTCCAGCCTCCAGCAGACGACGCTCGTCGAGGCGCTGGGCGCATCGGAGACGCTGAAGGCGATCGGCGGCGAAAGCCGGATGCTGGGCCGCTGGCGCAACCACGCCACCACCAGCGCCGGCACGCAGGAGCGGCTGCGCCGGCTGACCGCCACCAGCGTCAACCTGGCCACGCTCTGCCAGCAGGGCATCACCGTCGGCCTCATCATCGGCGGCTTCTACCTGTTCAGCACCGGGCGCATCTCGATGGGAGCGATCATCGCCATCACCATGATCGCCGGGCGCGCGCTGGCGCCGGTCGGCCAGATCGCCTTCCTGATGGTGCGCGCGCGCCAGGCGCTGCTCGCCGCCAGCACGCTCCAGACGATGATGGAGACGCCGGACGAACGCGCGCTCGGCAGCCGCAGCGTGGTGCCGGAGATCCGCGCCGGCGAGATCGTGCTGGACGATGCGGGGTTCCGCTATCCGAACGCGGCGCGCGCCTCGCTCTCCAACCTCAGCCTCACGATCCGGCCGGGGGAACGGATCGGCGTGATCGGCCGGGTCGCCTCGGGCAAGTCCACCTTCGGGCGGCTGCTGTGCGGGCTGCGCACCGCGAGCGACGGCGCAGTCTCGATCGACGGGCTGGACAGCCGGCAATATCCGCCCGCCTCGATCCGCGACGCCTTCCGCTACGTCTCGCAGGATGCCGAGCTGTTCAGCGGCACCGTGCGCGACAACCTCGTGCTCGGCGCGGCGCGGATCGACGATGCGGCATTGGTCGATGCGGTCAACCGTTCGGGCGCGGCCTCGTTCATCGGGCGCGACGCCGCCGGTTTCGATCTCGACATCGGCGAACGCGGCCAGCGGCTGTCGGGCGGCCAGCGCGCGTTCCTCGTGCTGGCCCGCGCGCTCGTCAGCCCCAGCCGGCTGCTGTTCCTCGACGAGCCGACCGGGGCGATGGACGGCGCCAGCGAGCGCGTGTTCATCGATTACCTCCGCCAAGCGATCGCGCCCGATCAGACGCTCATCATCTCCACCCACCGCCACGCGCTGCTGTCGCTGGTCGACCGGCTGATCGTGATCGACGGCGGCCGCATCGTGGCGGACGGCCCGCGCGACGACGTGCTGGGTGCCTTGGCCAAGGGAACGCAGGCATGAAATACCTGCATCGTTTCACTGCATGGGCGCGCGGCCTGCACGGCGCGCAGCTCGTGATCGTCGCGATCGTCGCCGGCTTCGCGCTGTTCCTGATCTGGGGGTCGCTGGCCCCCGTGGAGGAGGTCACGCGCGGCGAAGGCCGGGTGATCCCGTCGAGCAAGGTGCAGGTGGTGCAGGCGACAGAGGCGTCGAGCATCCGCAACATCCTGGTCCGCGCCGGGCAGCGTGTCGCCAAGGGGCAGTTGCTGGTGCGAATGGACGACACCGAATCGTCCGCCGCGCGCGGCCAGATCGAAACCGAGACGGCCTCGCTTTCCGCCCGTGCCGACCGGCTCGGGCGCGAGGCGGGCGGCGGCGGCGGCAATTGCGCGCCGAACCCCGATGGCAGCCAGCCGGCGTTCTGCGCGGACGAGGCGCAGTTGCAGGCGTTGCGTGCCTCCACCCAGCGCGCGCGCAGCGCCGGACTGGGCGCGGCGGTGGAGCAGAAGCGGCGCGAGATCGGCGAGGCACAGGCGACCGCCTCGTCGCTGCGCGGCTCGATCGCGCTGGCGCAGAAGCAGGTGGACATGCTGGAGCCGCTCGCCGCCAAGTCGATCGTGCCGCAGACCGAATTGCTCACCGCGCGGCGCGAGGTGATCGACCTGCGCGGCCGGCTGGGGGCGGCTGAACAGACCATCTCGCGCGCGATGGCCGGCATGCGCGAGGCGCAGGCGCAGGCGTCGGAAGCCGGGCTGCAGTTCCGCCAGGAGGCGCTGAACGAGCGCGCCGAGATCCGCACCAAGATCGCGGTCAACCAGCAGCAGTTGCGCGGTGCCACCGGCCGGCTGGCCCGCTCCGAAATCCGCTCGCCGGTGGCGGGCGTGGTGAACGACGTGCAGGCGACCACGGTGGGCGGCTATCTGAACGCCGGGCAGAAGATCATGGAGGTCGTGCCGCTGGGCGACAAGCTGCTCGTGGAGACGCGGGTGAAGCCCAAGTACATCGCCTTCATCAAGGTTGGTGATCCGGCGGTGGTGAAGGTGACCGCCTATGATTTCTCGATCTACGGCGGGCTTGACGGGCGCGTGGTGCAGATCTCGCCCGACAGCATCTACGACGAGGCGGAGCGGCAGGCCTATTTCACCGTGGTGGTGGAAACCGGCCGATCGGTGCTGCGCTCGGCCGATCGCGAGCTGCCGATCACGCCGGGCATGATGTGCGACGTGGAGATCGTGACGGGCCGCAAGAGCGTGCTCAGTTACTTGCTAAAGCCAGTCCTGAAAGCGCGGAGCGAGGCGCTGCGGGAGCGCTGACGAGCATCGTCGCCGGGGCCGCTGCCTCGGCGGGGTAGCCGTGGATGAAGCTGCGGCCGTCGGCGAAGCTGAAGATCGGGCGATAGTCGCTGGGCGCGGCGGCATCGTCGATCCGGTCGGTCGCGTTGTCGAGCAG
>NZ_VNIM01000066.1 GCF_007785815.1 Alterirhizorhabdus solaris
CGCCGTCCCCGCGACCCTCGTCCGCCTCACCGAGGACGAGGCCAAGGGGCTGGACCCGCAGGCCGTGTCCGATCTCGCCTCGCTGCGCGTCGCGGCGGATCAGTATGAGGGGCTGACCCGGTTCGACGCCGCCGGCCACGCCGAGCCGGGCCTCGCCACCGGCTGGCGCGTGTCGCCGGACGGCCTGGTCTGGCGCTTCCCGTTGCGCCCCGGCCTCGCCTTTTCGGATGGCGTGGCGATCACCCCGGCCACCTTCGTCGGCACGCTCGCCCGGCTGCGCGATCCCGCCACCGCCGCGCCCAACCGTGCGCTGTTCGCACCGATCGCGGGCATGGCGGCGGAGGGCGATACGGTGCGGGTCACGCTGCGCCACCCCTTCCCGGCGCTGCCCGACCTGCTCGCCTACCCCGCGCTTGCCGCACTCCCGCTGCACCGTATCGCCGCGCGCGGGGCGGGGTGGACCAGCGACCGGCCGATGGTCGCCTCGGGCGCCTACCGCCTCACCCGCTGGGCGCTGCACGATGCGATCCGGCTGGAGCGGAACCCCCGCGCGCCCCGCCCCGCGCCGATTCCCGCGGTGGAATGGCGCCCGGTGGAGGATCGGCTGACGATGCTGCGCCATTTCGTCTCGGGGCTGGGCGATCCCCCCAGCGACCTGCCCGCCAGTCGCCTTGCCGAACTGCGCCGCACCCGGCCCGATGCGGTACATGTCGCGCCCTATCGCGGCACCTATTACTACGCCTTCAACCTGCGCCGCCCGCCGTTCGACGACATCCGGGTCCGACGCGCACTCGGCCTCGCGGTGGAGCGGCGGTGGATCGCCGGCCCGTTGCTGAACATGGGCAACCCGCCTGCCTGGGGGCTGGTGCCGGCGGACAGCGGCGGCTTCGCCCCCTATCGTCCGGCGTGGGCGGCGTGGCCCCGCGCGCGCCGGCTCGCGGTGGCGCGCGTACTGCTGACGCGGGCGGGCTACGGGCCGGGGCATCCGCTGGTGTTCGACCTGCGCTTCAACAGCGATGCCGATCACCGCCGCGTCGCCATCGCGCTGGCCGCGATGTGGCGGCCGCTGGGGGTGGAGGCGCGGCTGCTCAACACCGAATCGACGTTGCACTACGCCAGCCTGCGGCGGGGCGACTTCACGCTGGCCCGCGCCGGCTGGATCGCCGATTTCGCCGCGCCCGAGAATTTCCTCGCCGTTCATCGTTCGGATGCCGGCCCGATCAATTATGAAGGCTATGCCAGCCCCCGCTTCGACCGGGCGCTCGATACAGCGATGGCGGAAGCCCGCCCCGCCCGCCGCGCCATCGCCATGCGCATCGCCGAGACGATCCTGCTCGACGATGCGGCGATCCTGCCGCTGTATTTCTACGTCAGCCAGTCGCTGGTGGCGCCGCGCGCCATCGGATGGCAGGACAATCCGGCCAACATCCACCCGAGCCGGACCCTGAGCCTGAAACCGCGATGAAGCCCCTCGCCCCCCTGTTCGCAGTGCTCGCGCTCGCCGCCTGCGCGCCCGCGCCCGATGACGGGCCGCTTGCCGTCAGCGTGATCGGCGATCGGCCGGCGGTGGTGGATCCCAGCCAGAAGCCGGTCGGCACCGCATCGGCGCTGCTGCTGTCGGCGGTGGCGCAGGGGCTGGTGCGGTTCGATGCCGCCGGGCAGATCGAGCCGGGCCTCGCCATCCGCTGGGACGTGTCCGACGATGGCCTCTATTACACCTTCCGCATCGCCGATAACGCCGGCATCGATGCCGGGCATGTCGCCCGCTGGCTGCGTGCCGCGATCGGGCCGACCAGCCGCAATCCGCTGCAGCCGGTGCTGGGCGCCGTCGCCGAGATCGTCGCGGTGACCCCCGAGGTGATCGAGATCCGTCTGATCGGCCCGCGCCCCGATCTGCTGCCGTTGTTCGCCCAGCCGCAACTGGCGGTGCTGGCGAACGGCGCGGGCACCGGCCCGTTCCGCATCGAGGCGCGACGCGGATCGTCGCTGCTGCTCGCCCCGGTCGATCCGGCGGTCGAGGCAACGCCGGAAGCGATCGCCCGCAGCAAACTGCGGCTGCGCGCGGAGCCGGCCGCGCGCGCCGTCGCCCGCTTCGCGGCCGATCGCGCGGCCGTGGTGCTGGGCGGGGGGTTCGCCGATCTCGCCATTGCCCGCGCCGCCTCGCCCGCCGCCGATGCACTGCGCTTCGATCCGGCGCCGGGCCTGTTCGGCTTCGCGGTGACGACACGCGGCGGTTTTACCGGCGTGGCGGACAACCGCCGGGCACTGGCGATGGCGCTCGATCGCGGGCGCATCGCCGGGGCGTTCGGGGGCGGCTGGCGGCCGGCTGCCACCCTGCTGCCCGGCACGCTCGTCGATCGGCAGACCCCGGCGACGCCCGACTGGATCGACACCCCGCTCGCCGACCGGCTGACGCTGGCGCGCGAGACGATCGCAACCTGGCTGGCCGCCGAAGGCACGCCGCCGGTGGTGCGCGTGGCGATGCCCGAGGGACCGGGCGCACGGATGCTGTTCGCTCTCGTTGAAGCCCACTGGCGGGCGATCGGCGTTTCCACCGTACGCGTGGGCGCGGACGCCGAGGCCGACCTGACGCTGGTCGATCTGGTGGCACCGGGCGAAAGCGCCGCCTGGTATCTGCGCCGGTTCGAATGTGTCCGATCGATCGTGTGCAGCGGCGAGGCGGATGCTGCGCTCACCGCCGCGCGCGATGCCGCCACCCTGCCGGAGCGCGCTGCCCGGCTGGCGGATGCCGACACCCGACTGACGCAGATCAGCGCGTTCATTCCCGTCGCGCAGCCACTGCGCTGGTCGCTGGTGTCACGCCGGCTGACGGGCTGGCAGGACAATCGTCGCGCTGCCCATCCGCTCGATCAATTACGCCCGCGCTGATGCGGCGGGGCGGCCGGCCCCCTATATCGCCTGCCTGACGCGATACGGGAGCAGTCGATGGCCGGCACGGCGAACAGGTTCGATCGGACGATGGAAGCGATCCCCGGCATGGGCCGCGATCCCGCCGCCGTGCGCCAGCGGGTGGAGGTGATGGAACGCGTGCTCGAAGGGCTGGTCGCCATCCCCGGCACGCGGCGCAAGGTGGGGCTGGACGTGATCGCCAACGCGATCCCGTTCGCCGGGCCGCTGCTCACTTCGGGCCTCGGCGCATGGATCGTCTGGGAGGCGCGCAACCTGGGGCTGTCGAAGTGGCAGCTGGCGCGGATGGGCGGTAACGTCGGTTTCGACGCGTTGCTCGGCGCAATCCCGTTCATCGGCGCGATCCCGGATTTCTTCTTCCGGTCGAACACCCGCAACCTGCGGATCATCCGCCGCCACCTCGATCGCCATCATCCGGCCACGGCGGTGATCGAGGGAACGGTGAACCGCTGACGGGTCAGGCCGGGCGGGTGATCCGCAGCCGCGTGACGTCGCCGCCACCCTTGCCCGCGCGGCACGCGGCGTAACGCAACCGCCGGTCCATGCAGAGCCACAGTTCGTCCAGCCAGCCGCCCTTGCCCGTCGTCACGCGGACCGCGCTGGCGGGGATGCCCCGGTTGACGGCAGCAAAGGCGCGGGCGAACGCGGCGGTCGTCAGGTCCTTTCGTCGAGCCAGCGCCGCCATATCGGGGAAGCGCAGGACGCGATACAGGCCCGTCGCGCGCGAGAAATAGCTCTTCGGATCCGGCGACATGCACGTGCCGTGCTTGGCCCATTCATGCTGGATCAGTTGCACGGAGGGGGTCGCGCATAACGTCTGGCGGATGACGGCTTCGGGCACGGCGCGCGCCGGGCGGCAATATTGCGGCCACGTCTCACCCTCTCCGTCCGGCCACAGGCCGTGAAGGACGAAACCAAACGGCACGTTGCCGCCACCGCACTGGAAAGCATCCCGCGCCGATGCCTGCCGCGTGAAGCAATAGCCCGGCGACCAGCTGACCGCGAGCGTATAGCCGCCCGTCGGCATCAGCCGACGCGGGTTATCTCGGTTCGCCGCCTCGAGCCGAGGTTTCGGCAGAACGTCGGGAACCGCACATTCCCGCGCCTGCGCGTGCGCTGCCGCCGGCAGCGCCAGCAGCAGCGGGAGGAGCCAGCGCGTCGCCATCATGCTGTCGCCAGATCCAGCCCGATATCGGCGGCCGGCGCGGACTGGGTAAGGCGACCGACCGATATATAGGTTACGCCCGTTTCCGCGATCGCGCGGATCGTATCGAGCCGTACGCCGCCGGAGGCCTCGGTCGGCACGCGCCCGCCCACCAGAGTCACCGCGCCGCGCAGCACCGGCGGGGCCATGTTGTCCAGCAACAGGTGGGTGGCGCCGGCGGCCAGCGCCGGCTCGATCTGGTCGATGCGGTCCACCTCCACGATGATCCGCTCGATCCCGGCCGCCACGGCACGCCGCACCGCCTCGCCGATGTCGCCGGCCACCGCGACGTGATTGTCCTTGATCATCGCCGCATCCCAAAGGCCCATGCGGTGATTGGTCGCGCCGCCCATGCGGGTGGCGTATTTCTCCAGCAGGCGCAGGCCCGGGATCGTCTTGCGCGTATCAAGCAGCGTGGCGCCGGTGCCACGGATCGCATCGACATAGCTGCGGGTCAGCGTGGCGATGCCGGAAAGGTGCTGCACGGTGTTGAGCGCCGACCGCTCGGCGGTGAGCAGCGCCCGTGCCCGCCCCCGCAGCCGCAGCAGATGGGTGCCCGCCGCCACCGCGTCGCCGTCCGCCACGAGCGGCTCGATCTCCGCCTCCGGGTCGAGCGTGCGGAAGAACGCCTCGGCGATCTGCAGCCCGGCCACCACGATCGCGTCGCGGCTGTCCATCACGCCCGCGAACATCGCATCGGCGGGGATCACGGCGGCGGAGGTGATATCGCCCCCCGCCCCCAGATCCTCGGCCAGCGTTGCGGCGACGAAGGCGTCGATGTCGAAACCCGCGCCGATCGCCGACGCCGACGCCGCGCTCATCCGCGCGCCACCGCGTCGTCGCCGGTCACCGCCTGGAAGGCACGGCGGGCAAGATACTGCACGCCCCAGCCGATCGCGAAGGTGATGAGCAGCGGCGTGACGATCTCGATCGCCTCCTGCACCAGATAACCGCCTACCGCCCCGCCGACGCCACTGTCGCCGTCGCTCCGGTCGATCGCCGCGCCGATCGCCATGCCCACGATGTTATCGACCATCTTCTATTCCTTCGGTTGAACCACGGGGATCGCGGTCAGTCGCCGGTAACGATCGGCAGGCCAAGATCGCCCAGACCGATCGTGCCCGATGCCATCGCCAGCATCCGGTCCAGCGGTGCCTTGGCGGCGAGGCGGGTCGCCTCGTCCAGCTCGATGCGCGGGGTGAGGTCGCGCAGCGACAGGTACAGCTTTTCCAGCGTGTTCAGCGCCATGTACGGGCACATGTTGCAGTTGCAGTTCCCGTCCGCCCCCGGCGCGCCGATGAAGGTCTTTTGCGGCGCCGCTTTCTCCATCTGGTGGATGATGTGCGGTTCGGTCGCGACGATGATCGTCCGGGCCGGGCTGGAGAGCGCGAAATCGAGGATGGCGCGGGTGCTGCCCACCTGATCGGCATGATCGAGGATATAGGCCGGGCATTCCGGATGCGCCGCCACCGGCGCGTCGGGATGCAGCGCCTTCAGCTTCAGCAGTTCCGTCTCGGAGAACGCCTCGTGGACGATGCACGCGCCGGGCCACAGCAGCATGTCGCGCCCGGTCTTGCGATTGAAGTAGGCGCCGAGGTTCTTGTCCGGCGCGAAGATGATCTTCTGCTCCATCGGCAGCTGGCTGAGGATCTTCTCCGCCGACGAGGACGTGACGATGATGTCGCTATGCGCCTTCACCGCCGCCGAGCAGTTGATGTACGTCAGCGCGATATGATCGGGGTGCGCGGCGCGGAAGGCGGCGAATTGCTCGGGCGGGCAGCTGTCCTCCAGCGAGCAGCCGGCTTCCATGTCCGGCAGGATCACGGTCTTCTGCGGGCTGAGTATCTTGGCGACCTCCGCCATGAAACGCACGCCGCAGAAGGCGATCACCTCCGCGTCCGTCTCGGCCGCCTTGCGGCTGAGATCGAGGCTGTCGCCGACGAAATCGGCGAGATCCTGAATCTCCGGCTCCTGATAGTAATGCGCCAAGATCACGGCGTTGCGCTCCTTCCGCAGCCGATCGATCTCGGCGCGGATATCGACGCCCTGCAGGCTCTGGTGCACCGCACTCATCTCAGTCTCCCTCGCGCCGGCAGATAGGGACGGATGCCCCGCTTGTCAGCCGGTTCATCGCTTGCCGGTCATTTCCGCATAGATCTCGGCCAGCGTGCGGCTGCGGTCCATGCGTTCACCGTCCTGCTCCGGCTCGCCTGTGAAGCGGACGCGCACGGTGGCATCCATGCCGGCAACGCGCAACGGGCGCTGGAACAGCGACGTCACCGCCGCGCGGCCGTTCGCCCGCGCCACCCCCAGCCGGGCTGGCTTCACCGCCTCCTCGCCCGCCACCCGCACGGCATTGCGCGAGGCGCGCTGGCGCAGCACCGTCATCGCATCGCGCGTCACGATGA
The DNA here is from genome assembly GCF_007785815.1 of Alterirhizorhabdus solaris. Classification (GTDB taxonomy): domain Bacteria; phylum Pseudomonadota; class Alphaproteobacteria; order Sphingomonadales; family Sphingomonadaceae; genus Alterirhizorhabdus; species Alterirhizorhabdus solaris. The sequence goes on from NZ_VNIM01000066.1 coordinate 6,541, forward strand.
TCCCGTCCGTCCGGCTCACCGTGGTGCGCGTCTCGTCGATATCGGCGGGTTCGGGCCGCACGTCGGGCACGGTCACGGTCAACGTGCGGCTTTCGGCATTCCACAGGAAGTCGCCACGATCCAGCTTCGACAAGTCGATGAAATAGCTGACCGAGAACGGCGCCTTCATGACGTAGCTGGAGTTCAGCCAGCCGCCCCATCGTCGGTCGGTCGCTACCGCCTGCACGGTGCCGCTCAACCGGCTGACGCGCAGGTCCACCGCCGCCGCCAGCCTCGCGTCGACGATCCGCGTGATCGCGCGGCCATCGTCCTCGCGTACGATCGAAGGCGCGTCGATGAAGCGTTCGTAAAGATAATAAACCGTGCCGACCGCCACCAGCAGCAACAGCAGCGCGCCGGCAAGCGCGACATATCTTGCCGTCTGCCGCACCTTCATCATCGGTGTTCGCCACGCCAGCGCAATGCCCGCATCAGGCTGCCAGCCGCCACGTCTCGCCGGTGCGCGACACCCGCCCCTGCCGTTCCAGATCGAGCAGATGGGCCAGCACCGAGCGACCGGCCGCGCCGTGCAGCCCGCGATCGATGCCCACGTACATCGCCTCGACCATCTCGGGAATCGCCCGGTCCGCCTGGCCCAGCAGGCGCACGATCTGACCCTCGCGCTGCTTGCGGTGCCCCATCAGCCCGCGCACGAACCGCTGCGGCTTGGTCACCGGCTCGCCGTGCGCGGGGTAATAGACGGCGTCGTCGCGCCCCATCAGCCGGTCGAGGCTGGCCATGTACGCGGCCATGTCGCCATCCGGGGGCGAGATAACGGTGGTCGACCAGCCCATCACATGATCGCCGGTGAACAGCGCCCTGGCCTCCGGCAGCGCGAAGCACAGGTGGTTGGACGTGTGGCCGGGCGTCGCCACCGCCTCCAGCGTCCAGCCGGGGCCGGTCACGCGGTCGCCGTCCGCCATCACCCGGTCGGGCGCATAGGTGGTGTCGAAGGCCGCATCGGCACGCGGGCCGTCGTCGTCCAGCGCCAGCGGGGCGCACCCGACGATGGTGGCGCCGCTCGCCCCGGCCAGCGCAGCGGCGGCGGGGCTGTGATCGCGGTGGGTGTGGGTGCACAGGATCGACGTGATCCGCTCCCCGGCGGTGGCGGCGAGGATCGCCTCGACATGCGCGTCCAGCAGCGGCCCCGGATCGATCACCGCCACCTCGCCGCGCCCGACCAGATAGGTCTGCGTGCCGGTATAGGTGAAGGCCGAGGGGTTCGGTGCCAGCACCCGGCGCACCATCGGATGCAGGTCTTGCGCAAGGCTGGGGATCTGATCGGTCATGCCAGACATGTGGCACGGCCCGGCCGGATTTTGAAGGGCGGGCCCGGGGTAGCGCAGGAACGACAAGGCGAACCAAACCGTCGGAAGTTCTAGCACTTCAGGCGAGGGCTACTTTTTCTCGACCATTGTCATGCCAGGAAAGCAGTCGTCGCGGGTTTGTGGCACGACTGTCGCGGCGGCGTGGATGTTCCAATGTTCGTTCCAGAGCAGGGGGCCGACGACGAGTAGTTTCGCGTCGGTCCCCGATCCTGCCGGCAGACACGAAAAAGGGCGACGCATCGCCTGCGTCGCCCTTTTTCGTGATATCGTTATGTGGCCGGCTCAGCCGGCGTTGGCGACGCCCTTTTCGGCGAACAGATCGGTCAGTTCGCCACTCTCGTACATCTCCATCATGATGTCCGATCCGCCGACGAACTCACCCTTCACGTAAAGCTGGGGGATCGTCGGCCAGTCCGAATAGGTCTTGATGCCCTGACGGATGCCCTGATCCTGCAACACGTCGACGGTGGCATATTCCACGCCGAGATGGTCGAGGATCGAGATCGCGCGGCTGGAAAAGCCGCACTGCGGGAACAGCGGCGTGCCCTTCATGAACAACAGCACATCGGCGGAATGGACGGCGGTGGCGATACGAGCCTGCGCCTCGTGGACTTGTTCGTCGCTCATGGGCGTATCCTCACTTGGGAATGGCGGTGGTCAATTGCAGCGCGTGGAGCACGCCGCCCATGCGCCCGCCCAGCGCATCGTACACCAGCCGCTGCTGGTTGACGCGGGACAGGCCACGGAAACTCTCGCTGACGACGCGGGCGGCGTAATGATCGCCATCGCCGGCCAGATCGGTGATCTCGACCTGCGCATCGGGAATGGCCGTGAGGATCATCGTCTCGATCTCGCCCGCCGCCATCGGCATTATTTCAGCTCCAGCAGCTGGCGGCGTGCCTCGATCGACTGCTGGTCGAGCGCGACGCGCACACGCGCCTCATCGATATCGACGTTGGCCGATACCAGATCGCCGAGCAGCTTGCGGATCACGTCCTCGTCGCCCGCTTCCTCGAAGTCGGCCTGCACGACCGCCTTGGCATAGGCATCGGTTTCGGCCGGGGTCAGCTTCATCAGGCCCGCCGCCCATGTGCCGACCAGCCGGTTGCGCCGGGCGGTGATGCGGAACGCCATGTCCTGATCGCGCGCGAATGCGGTTTCAAACCCCTTTTCGCGTTCGTCGAATGTGGTCATGTGCATGGCCTTCCGCTGATGTCGTCGATACGAGATAGGACGCACGGGCGCGGCGCGCAACGCCGCACGCCGCGATGCGGCATCGTCAGGCGGCCGAAAGCCACGGACGATCCGCCGCAGCGCCCCGTTCGTAGGCGTCGATCCGCGCGCCCTGGGCCATCGTCATCCCCACCTCGTCCAGGCCGCCGAGCAGGCATTCGCGGCGGAACGGATCCATCTCGAAGGCGAAGCGATCCTGGAACGGGGTGGTGACGGTGCAGCTTTCCAGATCGACCGTAATCGGATGGTCCCGTGCCACCTCGAGCAGCCGGTCCACCGCCGCCTGCGGCAGCACCACCGGCACGATGCCGTTCTTCACCGCATTGCCGGAGAAGATATCGGAATAGCTCGGCGCGATCACGGCGGTGATGCCCATGTCGAGCATCGCCCACGCCGCATGTTCGCGGCTCGATCCGCAGCCGAAGTTGTCGCCCGCGATCAGGATCGGCGCGCGCGCGAACTGCGGCTCGTCGAACAGGTTGCCCGGCTCCGCCCGGATCGTCTCGAACGCGCCGCGCCCCAGCCCCACCCGGCTGATCGTCTTGAGATAATGCGCCGGGATGATGACGTCGGTATCAATGTTCTTGCGGCCGAGCGGAATGGCGCGGCCCTCGACGATGCGGACGGGGGTCATGCAGCCTCTCCGACCAGTTCGCGAACATCGGCCAGATGGCCCGTCACCGCCGCCGCCGCCGCCATCGCCGGCGACACCAGATGCGTCCGCGCGCCCGGCCCCTGCCGGCCCACGAAATTGCGGTTGCTGGTGGAGGCGCAGCGGTCGCCCGGCGGCACCTTGTCCGGGTTCATCGCCAGGCACATCGAGCAGCCCGGCTCGCGCCACTCGAAGCCGGCGTCGATGAAGATGCGGTCCAGCCCCTCGGCCTCGGCCTGGCGCTTCACCAGCCCCGATCCCGGCACGACCAGCGCCTGCCGCACGTTGGCGGCGACATGCCGGCCGCGCGCCACGGCGGCGGCGGCGCGCAGATCCTCGATGCGGCTGTTGGTGCAGCTGCCGATGAAGATGCTGTCCACCGGCACGTCCTGCATCCTCGTGCCGGGGGTGAGGCCCATGTACGCCAGCGACTTCTTCGCCGCTTCCTGCTTGGAGGGGTCCGCGAAGCTCATCGGATCGGGCACCGCGCCGGTGATCGCCACCACGTCCTCCGGGGATGTGCCCCACGTCAGGCTGGGGGCGATGTCGCCCGCGTCGATCGTCACCACCTTGTCGTACACCGCGCCGGGATCGGTCGCGAGGCTGCGCCACCAGGCGACCGCCGCGTCCCAGTCGGCACCCTTCGGGGCCATCGGCCGGCCCTCCAGGTAGGCGAAGGTCAAATCGTCGGCAGCGACCAGCCCGGCACGCGCGCCGCCCTCGATCGACATGTTGGAGACGGTCAGCCGCCCCTCCACCGACATCTCGCGGAACACGTTGCCGGTATATTCGATCACGTAGCCGGTGCCGCCGGCCGCGCCGATCACCCCGATGATGTGCAGGATCACGTCCTTGGGCGACACGCCGAAGCCGAGCGTGCCCTCGACCCGCACCTCCATCGTTTTCGACTGCTGGAGCAGCAGCGTCTGCGTCGCCAGCACATGCTCCACCTCGGACGTGCCGATGCCGAACGCCAGCGCGCCGATGCCGCCGTGGCAGGCGGTATGGCTGTCCCCGCACACGATGGTGGTGCCCGGCAGCGAGAAGCCCTGCTCCGGCCCGACGACATGGACGATGCCCTGCGCCGCATCGGTCGCACCGATGTAGCGGATGCCGAACGAGGGGGCGTTCGCCTCCAGCGCGGCCAACTGCTGCGCCGACTCCATGTCCGCGATCGGCACGCGCGCGCCGGCCGCATCCACGCGCGGCGTGGTCGGCAGGTTGTGGTCGGGCACCGCCAGCGTCAGATCGGGCCGGCGCACGGTGCGCCCGGCCAGCCGCAGCGCCTCGAACGCCTGCGGGCTGGTGACCTCGTGGACGAGATGGCGGTCGATGTAGATCAGGCAGGTGCCGTCGTCGCGCCGGTCGACGACGTGCGCGTCCCAGATCTTTTCGTACAGGGTGCGGGGCTTGGTGCTCATGCGCCGCCATTTAGGCGATCGCGCGACTTTTTCATAGATGGGCGCCGCGCGCCCGCGCTCCGCGATCAACCGCGCAGCATCGAGAAGGCGCCCCCCGACGACATGAACGGCGGATCGGGGATGGTCGCGCGGCTCTCCTTGAGCATCATCGACCAGCGGTTCGAGAGGTCGGCGAAATAGGCGTCCTCGCGCTCGATCCGGCGGCGGATCACCGGGCGGCCAGGATCGGCCGGGATCACCACGATATCGAACGGCAGACCCACAGACAGATCCGAGCGGATGGTCGAGTCGAACGACAGCAGCCCCCCCTTCACCGCCTCGTCCAGCGGCGATTCGTAATCCATCGCGCGGTCGAGGATCGGCTTGCCATATTGCGTCGCGCCGATCTGGAGGAACGGCGTATCCTGGCAGCATTCGATGAAGTTGCCGGCGTCGTAGATCAGATACAGCTTGATCGGTCCGTCACCGACGCGCCCGCCCAGCAGCAGCGAAATGCCCGAGGCGATGCCCGCCGCGCGCAGGCCGGGCTTCAGTTCGTTGCCCGCCAGCCGTACCGCCTCCGACACCAGCTGCGCGGCGCGGAACATCGTGGGCATGTCCGCCAGCCGTCGGGGATGCCCGTCGATGTCCAGCGCGGGCAGCCCTTCGTCCAGCAGGCCCAGCACGTGCTGCGTGACCGAGAGGTTGCCCGCGCTCATGCACAGGATCAGCCGGTCGGCGCGGTCCGCCAGGATGTGCATCTTGCGATAGACCGAGATGTTGTCGATCCCGGCGTTGGTGCGCGTATCGGAGATCATGATGAGGCCTTCGCGCAGCGCGATACCGACGCAATAGGTCATGGCTCCACCTCTCCATGCGGCCGCCGCGGGCCGCCATGCTTATTGCACCACCGCCTGCGACGTGCCGACGCGGACGCCGACCTCGAGTTCCTCGAAGCCTCCCCCCGTTCTTGTGCCCGAAAGCGGGGCCGCGCCACGAAAATCGAGAGCGGCGGCGACGCGGACGTAACGGTCGTCCGGGCAGCGCCCGGTGCTGGGATCGAAACCGATCCAGCCGTAATCCTCGACATGCACCTCGGCCCAGGCGTGCGTCGCCTCCTGCACCTTGCTGCCCTCGACGTCGCTGAAGCGATGGCCCGAGATGTAGCGCGCCGGCAGCCCCATCGCGCGGGCGGCGGCGACGAGCACCTGTGCCAGATCCTGACAGGCACCATGCCCCTCGGCGAAGGTGCTCGCGGCGTCGCGCGCGCCCGCATGGCGGCCGGGGTCGAACGTCATCCGGTCGGCCAGCGCCTCGTTGAGCCGATGCGCGCGGCTGAGCGCGCTCCCGCCCGCCGCCTTTACCTGTTCGGCAAAATCGTCGAGCGCGGCGCCGGGGCGGGTGGCCGGCGTGGTCTGAAGGTAGAGCATCGGCGGCAACGGCTCTACCGCGCCGCTCAGCATCCCCGCGCGGTCGTCGGTCAGCACCTCGCCCGTCACCGACAGCGTCACCCGGTCGATCGGCCCGTCGATGTAGAGCATGTGCGTCTCGTTGCCGAAACCGTCGCGAGCGCGGCGCAGGCGCGCGTTGCAATCCACGTCGATACGCCAGTCGATGATGTTCTGCCCCTCGTTGCTGGTGGGGGTGAGCCGCAACAATTGCACGATCCGCGCCTGCGGCTCGCTGAAACGGTAATCGGTGCGATGATCGATGAACAGGCGCATGGCGGCTCAGGCGAACCGGAACTGCTGGCTGATCGCCTGATCGATCCGCCCGTTCTCGATGATGAAGGCCGAGAGATATTCGTGCAGCCCGCTGGCGATCACGCCCTGGATGGTCGCCCGGTTCAACGCATTCTGCCGCTGGCGCGCCAGCCGGTCGGCCTCGCCCTGCCGCCCGGTGCGCTTGCCGATCAGGTTGAGCAGGTTGACCACCTCGTCGGTGGAGGCGGCGAGCGAGCGCGGCAGTTCGCCCCGCATGATGAGCAGGTCCGCCACCTGCCCCGGCCGCAGCCCGTTGGGGTAGAGCAGGCGATAGGCGTTCACCGCCGAGACGGTGTGGAGGATCGTCGTCCACTGATCGCGATCGATCACGCCGCCCACCAGCTCGCCTTCCGGCAACAGCAGGTGGTATTTCACGTCGATCAGCCGGGCGGTATTGTCCGCCCGCTCGATCGCGGCGCCCAGCATCAGGAACCACGATCCCTCATTCCGCAGCATCCGGTGGACCGCGCCCTCGAACCCGCGCGCCTCCGCCTTCAGCGTCTCCACCAGCGTGAGCGTGCCCGGCCCGCCACTGACGCTCGACCGGTCGCGCAGGCCCAGCCATGCGCGGTTGATCGCCTCCCACGCCTCGCGGCTGAGGGCGGTGCGGACGGCGCGGGCGTTACCGCGCGCCGCATCGAGACAGGCGCGGATCGAACTGGGGTTGCTCCGGTCGAGCGTGAGGTAGCGGCTGACGTTGGCCGGGCTGCGTTCCTCGCCGCTGGCGGAGAACGCGTCGTTCGCGGCGGTGACGAGCAGCGCGCTCTCCCACGCCCCCTCCCCCGCCGGGCGCGGCGAAAGCGAGTCGAGCCGGATCGTCGCCTCGATCAGCCGGGCGGTGAACTCGGCCCGCTCGACATAGCGGCCGACCCAATAGAGCGATGCGGCGGTGCGCGAGAGCATCAGGCGATCCCCCGCGTGGTGCCGCCCAGCGACTGGGACGTGCCGCCCAATGACTGGTTCATGCCGCCCATCGACTGGCTCATGCCCCCGCCCATCGATTGCGACATGCCCCCCATCGATTGCGACATCCCGCCGGACCCCATCGACTGGCGTGCCGGGCCGGCGAGGATCATGCTGTCCTTGGTGCCGCCGCCCTGGCTGGAATTGACCACCAGCGAGCCTTCGCGCAGCGCCACGCGGGTGAGGCCGCCCGGCACGATCTGCACGCCGTTCGCCCCCGACAGGATGAACGGGCGGAAATCGACGTGGCGCGGCGCGACGCCGCTTTCGGTCAGCGTCGGCACGGTGGACAGCGCCAGCGTCGGCTGCGCGATATAGCGGTGCGGCTGCGCGATCAACGCGGCGCGGAACGTCTCGATCTCCGCCTTCGAGGCGGTCGGGCCGACGAGCATGCCGTAGCCGCCCGATCCGTCCACCAGCTTGACCACCAGCTTTTCCAGGTTGTCCAGCGTGTAGCGCAGCGCCTGCGGCTCGCGGCAGCGGTAGGTTTCCACGTTCGGCAGCTTGGCCTCGCCGCCCGAATAATATTTCACGATCTCCGGCATGTAGCTGTAGATCGCCTTGTCGTCCGCAACCCCCGTGCCCGGCGCGTTCACCAGCGTGACGTTGCCGGCCATGTAGGCCGCGATCAGCCCCGGCACGCCCAGCACCGAATCCGGGTTGAACACCAGCGGATCGATATATTCGTCGTCGATCCGGCGGTAGATCACGTCCACCCGCACCGGCCCCTCGATCGTGCGCATCCACACCACGTCGTCGTCGACATGCAGGTCCGCCGCCTCGACCAGTTCAACCCCCATCGAATCGGCGAGGAAGCTGTGCTCGTAGAAAGCCGAGTTGAAGTGCCCCGGCGTCAGCACGACGCATACCGGGCTGTTGCCCGATCCGCGCGGCGCGACGGACCGCAACGTCTCGTGCAGCAGGTCGGGATAGGTATCGACCGGGCGCACCGCGAACATCTCAAACAGTTCGGGACACAGCCGCAGCATCGCCTCGCGGTTTTCGAGCATGTACGAGACGCCGCTGGGCGTGCGGGCGTTGTCCTCCAGCACGTAGAACTCGTCCGGCCCGGTGCGGACCAGATCGATGCCGCAGATATGCGCGAAGATGCCGTGCGGCGGCTGGGTGCCGGCCAGCGTCGGCAGGAATTGCGGGTTGTTCAGGACCAGCTCGGGCGGCACGATCCCGTCGGCGATGATCCGGCGCTCGCCATACACGTCGGACAGGAAGGCGTTGATCGCCTGCACCCGCTGGACCAGCCCTTCGGACAGCCGATCCCACTCGGGCGCGGTGAACACGCGCGGCACGATGTCGAACGGGATGATCCGCTCGGACGACTCCTCCTCGCCATAGACGGCGAAGGTGATGCCGAGCTGGCGGAACGCCGCCTCCGCCGCCTTCTGCCGCCGGTCGAGCTCGGCGGGCGGGGTGTCGGTGATCCATCGGCCCAGCGCGCCGAATTCGGGTCGGGCCGCATCGCCGCCGTCATTGCCGCGGATTTCGTCGAAAGTGCCGATGTTCGCCATGAACCCCCGTGCAGGATCTTGCTTCTGCCTGACGCAAGACTGCAACGCATCGGCCGCGCCGACAAGGGCAACAGGCGGCCCGGGGGCGCTATTTCATGCCGCGGATGCGAAAAGATTTTCGGAACCTTTCGCCGCCGCCGCCCGATCAGGCGACCTCGGCGATCGCGACCTCGTCCGGATCGCGCAGAACGTAGCCCCGGCCCCACACCGTCTCGATGTAATTCTCGCCGCCGCACGCCAGGCTCAGCTTCTTGCGCAGCTTGCAGATGAACACGTCGATGATCTTCAGTTCCGGCTCGTCCATCCCGCCGTAGAGGTGGTTCAGGAACATTTCCTTGGTGAGCGTGGTGGACTTGCGGAGCGACAGCAGCTCCAGCATCGCATATTCCTTGCCGGTCAGGTGGACACGACTGCCGTCCACCTCCACCGTCTTGGCATCCAGGTTCACCGCCAACTTGCCGGTGCGGATCACCGACTGCGAATGGCCCTTGGACCGACGCACGACCGCGTGAATACGGGCGATCAGTTCTTCGCGGTGGAACGGCTTGGTCACGTAATCGTCGGCACCGAAGCCGAGCGCGCGGACCTTGGAGTCCATCTCGCCGATGCCGGAAAGGATCATCACCGGCGTCTGCACCTTGGCGGTGCGCAGCTTCTTCAGCACGTCGTAACCGTGCATGTCGGGCAGGTTCAGATCGAGGCAGATGATGTCGTAATCATAGAGCTTGCCCAGATCGAGGCCCTCTTCGCCGAGATCGGTCGTGTAGACGTTGAAGCCCTCTGCGTTCAGCATCAGCTCGATGCTCTTGGCGGTGGTGGGCTCATCCTCGATCAACAGCACGCGCATGTCGCAACCCCCTGTTTCCGCGCCCGCCCCCTGGGCTTGGGCACGGAGGTCTCATTAACCATCCGGACCATCAACGCAAAAGGTTAACGGCGGACTAACGGCCGGGATGCCTGGCTTGGTCAAGCGCGGCTCCCGCATGTCTAGTAACGGACGGTTGCGGGGATCTTTACCGTCAACGAACGGCGTTAGCGAAATATGTGAAAGGGCGCCGGGGCGGCCGTCTCATTCACCGGCGCCCCGATATTTCAGTTCCAGATAGCGGTTCTGCGTCGCCAGCCGGTCGAGATCGCCATGGGCCAGTTGCCCGGCAAGCCGCGCCAGCTCGCTGTCCACGGTCGTCAGCCCCTCCACCAGTTGCCGGTCGGGACTCTGCCCACGGCTTTCGTCGCGCCGCAGGTTGACGGGCACGCGCTGGTAGCCGGCCACCAGTTCGGGCAGCTCCTCCGCCATCAGCTTGCGAAGCTCCACCGCGATCGGCACGTTGGCGTCGATCGTCGCCAGTTGCGGTGCCAGCGCATCCAGCCGGGCACCGATGCCGTCCACCAGCCGCACCGCCGGCGCGGGCAGCGCGGGGCGCTGGCGCTCCAGCCACTCCTCGGTGCGCTGGGGCAGCAGCCGGATGTCGGTCTGCACCAGCGCGGCCGGCGTCGTTTCCGGCACGGACGGCCAGAACAGGATCGTGCCGGCCACCACGAACGTGGCGACCATCGCGAGGAAGAAGCCGCCGATGCCGAGCGGCACGAAGAGGCCGAGCACGGCGGCGGCGACCATCACCGCCAGCGCCGCGATCATCGCCAGCTTCAGCCGCCGCACCAGCGCCGCCCACCGCCGCCTGCGCGCCCGCCCGGCGATGCCGGTGGATTCGGAGCGGACGCGGTTCAGCACCGCCTCCGCCCGTTCCAGCGCGGTGCCGAGCTCGCGCATCAGCCGGAAACCGGCGCGAAGGCATCGGGCGTCGCCTCGATCCGGCCCTGCGCCGCACCCTCGGCCCGCGCGATGTAGCCGCGCGATTTCTCCACCTCGCTCGTCAGCACCGTCACAGTCTGCTTCATCGAGGAGAGCGCCTCCATCTTGAACTTGTCGATGCTGTCCATCGTCTCGTAGATGTTCTGGAAGGCGCGCTGCAACGTCTCGATCGGAATGGTCGAGCCGGCGGCCTGGCTGTGGATCGCCGCCGTCTGCGTCTTGAGCAGTTCGCCCGTCGAATCGATCATGTTGGCGGTGGTCGTGTTCAGCGCGGTGATCTGCTGGAGGACCAGCTTCTGGCTGGTCAGCGCCTGCGCCACGGTCACGGCCGTGCGCAGCGCCGCCACCGTGGTGGTGCTGGCGCGATCGACGCCCTTCACCAATTCGACATTGTTCTTCTTCACCAGATCGAGCGCGAGATAGCCCTGCACCGTCACCGCCATCTGCGTCAGCAGGTCGGTGGATCGCTGGCGGATGTAGAACAGCGCGCTTTCCCGCAGCGCCTTGGCCTTGGCCGGCTCCATCGCATCCAGATCCAGCGCCTTCGCCTCGATCCGTTCGTCCAGCGCCTTGGAGACGTGGATCATCTGTTCCAGCCGGCCCATCGCGGCCCACATGTTCTGCCGCTCCACGTCGATCGCGGCATTGTCCTTGATAAGCTCGTCCTTGCCGCCCGCCAGCCGCGTCAGGATCGAGGAGATATGCGTCTGCGCCGATTTGTAGCCGTCGAAATAGTCGCGCATCTTGTCGCCGAACGGCAGGATGCCGAACAGTTTCTTCGGTGCCAGCAGGTTGCCCTGCCTGCCCGGATCGAGATCCTCGATGGTACGGCGTAGTTCGGCCAGATCGGCGCCCACATTGGTGTCGGCGTCCATCGCCTTGACCGGCTTGTCGAGGAAGCGGTTGGAGAAGCCTGCCGCCTCGGCGATCTCCCTGCGGCCCATGTTGGTGAGCTGGTCGACCCGCTTGCCGAATTCCGGGCTGTTCACGTCCTGCGCGCACAGTTCCTCGACGAAGGCCTCGGCCTTCTCGTCAAGCTGGCTGCGCTGGCCTTCCTTGAGCGGCACCAGCCCGGCGGCGGCGGACGGGGCGACCGCGCGGACCGGCTCCGGTGGGGTCAGCACCAGATCGGCTTCGGTCTTGGTCGCGCTCGTGGCCATTCGTCGATCTCCCTCGCCCATCCAAGATGGCGCCATCGCCCGGCGGGTTCAAGCGCGCTTCGGCACACGCTATGGTGCCGCCATGCGCTATCGAGTCGCCCGGTCGATCCTTCTGGTCCTGCTCGGCGGGGCAGCGGCAACGGCCGGGGCCGTGCCGCAGGGCGTCCCCGCGATCGGCAACGACTGGATGGACCCGACGGACAGCGTCGCCCCCGACGGCAACCCCGATCCCTGGCCACGCGCCGATGCCACCGACGCCGGGCTGGACGACATGATCCGCGCGGAACGCAGCCCGCTCGAGGGCGCGATCGCCGCCGGGCAGGTCGCACGCCCGGAAACCGGCGACCAGCGCATCCTCCACACGTTGCGCAAGGTGGGCGGCGATTATGTGGTGGTGCCGGTCTTCACCCTGCATCTGGATCGCAACGCGGCGCACTGAGCCTTCTGTTCGCCGGGCGTTCAGGCGTTTCGCCCCATCGCCGCCCGGCCCGATCCGTCCGGGCGATCAGGACAGAGGTGATCGATGAGCGTACGTACCCTCGGCCGACGGATCGGGTGGTTCGCCGGCGTCTGGTTCATGGGCGTGGCCGCGCTGTTCCTCGCCGCCATGCTGATCCGCCTCGCGGTGGGGCATTGAGGGGGCTGGACGGGCCGCCGGACAGGGCGATGGCCGGCCCGATCGCCCCCCGCCCCGCAAGCCGTGGCTGGCGGACGACGGGTGAACCGGATATTCATCGGTGACGGGCCAAGGCCGCAACGCCGCCAACCCGGCGCCAGTCATCCGGAGAACCTTCGTGAAGCGCCGCCTCCCCCTCCTCATGGTTCTGCCCGTGGCGCTGTTGCCCGTCGCCCTCGGCGGCTGCATCCGCACCGCCGCCAGCATCGTCACCTTCCCGGTCAAGGCGGCGGGGCAGGGCATCGACTGGGCGACGACCAGCCAGGACGAGGCGGATCGCAACTACGGTCGCAAGGTGCGCAAGCAGGAAGCGCGTGAGGGTCGCGAAGCGAAGAAGCAGGCCGAGCAACAGGCGAAGCGCGACCGGGAAGCACGCCGCCGCGATCGGGACTGAAGGGCCGGCGCTCGTTGGGGCGATATGGACCGGGACGGACCGGCCCGGTTCGACCGGCTGATCGAGCAAGCGGCCCTGTCCGACGATTTCCATACCCGAGGCATCGCCACGCAGATGCGTCAGGCGCGAGCCGCGTCCCGACCTCGCCCGACACGAGGGTGGCCGGCAGGTCGATTCAGACCTCGAAGGCAGCCATCCTCCCGCCACAGGCGCCCTAGCCGAATCGCCCCGGCGCGTAGCGACCGGCGTCGATCCCGGCCACCACCTCGGGCGGCGGCGCGCCCAGAAACAAGGCCGCCCCCAGCATCGCGGCGGCAGGCGCCGTCTGGATGCCGAAACCGCCCTGCCCGGCGAACCAGAAGAAGCCGGGTGCGCGATCGTCGAAACCATAGACCGGCGCGCGATCGGGCGAGAAGCTGCGCAGCCCGGCCCACGCCCGCTCCTTGGCGATCACCCGCCAGTCCATCACACGCTCCAGCCGGTCGATCGCCAGCGCGACATCCAGCTCCTCGGGCGCCACGTCTCCCGCGATCGCCAACGTCTCGTCATGCGGCGAAAGCCACAGCCGCCCGCCCGCCTCGGGCTTGAAGTAGAACCGTCCCCCGGCATCCAGCACCAGCGGCAGATCGACCGGCACCGGCGGATCGACCGCGAGCTGCACGATCGTGCGGCGGTAGGGCGTGATCGCGATCGGCGCGGCCCCGGCCAACACGGCGACCGGCGTGGCCCACGCGCCGGCCGCGTTCACCACGACGGCAGCATGCACCGGGCCGGCGTGCGTCTCGATCCGCCAGCCATCGCCACCCCGCGCCAGCGCCGTCACGCCGGCATCGCACAGCAGCGCCACCCCCGCCCGCCGCGCGGCGGCGAGATAGTGCGCGTGGAGGGCGGCGACGTCGATGTCGCAGGTGGTCGGCTCCAGCAGCCCCGCCGCCCAGCCGTCGCGCAGGCCGGGCAGCAGGCCGAGCAGGTCGACCTGCGCCAGCCGGTCCAGCCGTACCCCGCTGCCGGCGAAATCCGCCGCGATCCGGTCGAGCGCCGCCATGCCGCCCGCGCCGGCCAGATGCAGCGCACCGCGCGGGCGCAACATGCCGTGATCCGCCAGCCACGGGCCGGAGGCGCTGGTGAGCGGCTGCACCGCCGGCCCGCCATAAGTCTCGGTCCAGAAAGCGGCGGAGCGGCCGGTGGCGTGATAGCCGGGCTGCGCCTCCGCCTCGATCAGCAACACCTTCGCACGGTCGCCGATCTCGGCGGCGAGGCTCGCCCCGGCCATGCCCGCGCCGATGATCGCCACATCCACCCGGATCATGCGCGGGGCGCCTTCTCGTCGAGGAAGTCGTCGATCGCCTCGAAGGCGGCGGTGCGGACGGGATCGGACTCGCGCAGCAGTTCGTGCGCACCGTCCAGCATCACCAGCCGCGCATCGGGCAGGCGGGCGGTGGCGCGGCGGATGGCGGCGGCGCTCACCAGCCGGTCGCGGTCGGTGGCGACGAGCAGCACCGGCACTGTCACGCTTTCCAGCACGCCCGGCGCATCCAGCCGCGCGATCGAGTCCATCGCCTGCCGCAGCCAGCCCCACGTCGGCGGATCGACTTGCAGGGCGGGGTCCGTCTCGCGCCACCAGCCCTCGTCGGCATAGCGATCGACGCAGCCGGTGAGCCGCCCCTGCCGCCCGAGCGAGGCCGCCTTGCCCGCCCACAGTGGCGCGTCGCGTCGCCCCAGCGCGCACGCAAGCCGCGCCAGCGCACGCGCAGCGCCGGCCGAAAGCGGCGCGTGCGCCAGCCCCAGCATGGGTGCCGCCAGCACCGCCGCCGCCACGTCCACGCGCTGTTCGGCGAGGAGCCGCAGCAGCAGGTGCCCGCCCATCGAATGGCCGATCAGCACATGCGGCGGCGGCGTGCGCGCGATCCAGCGGCGCACCTCGGCGGTGGCATCCGCCAGCATCGCATCGAGCACCGATCCGGTCGCCGCCCCTTCCCGCGCCGATCCGCCTTGCCCCCGCCAGTCGAACCCGGCGACGTTCCAGCCCTGCCCATGCCAGTGGTCGATCGCCTCGAAATATTTCTCCACGAAATCCGCGCGGCCGGACTGGAACAGGATGCTTCCCCGCGCAGCGCCCCCCTCCTGCTCGTTCGCCGGCCAGTCGTAGCCGCGCAGCCGCCAGCCGCCCTCGCCCGCAAGATCATGGAAACGCAGACCCGGCGGCACGCGGCGCCGGTCGAACGGGGGAAGACTCATATCGCTGGTTACGGTTTGGCAAGCGTCGGCGTCTAGTCCCGTCGGCGATGTCCGCCTGGTCGATTCCCGCGCTCGCCGCGCTGCTGGCCCTGCTGCTGCTCGTGGCGGCGTGGGGCGATCTGCGGACGCGCACGATCCCGAACGGGCTGAACGCCATGATCGCGCTGCTCGCCCCCTTGTGGTGGTGGGCGCATGCGCTGCCGCTGTGGCCCGACGTGGCGATTCAGATCGGTGCGGCGCTGCTGGTGTTCGCGATCTTCGCCGCCGCCTTTGCCGCGGGGCTGATGGGCGGCGGCGACGTGAAGATGGTCGCGGCGCTCTCGCTGTGGCTCGCGCCGTTCGCGATCGCGCAGATGCTGGTGGTGATGGCGCTGGCCGGCGGGGTGCTGACGATCGTCGTCGCCGCCGAACATCGCCTGCGCCGCCGCGACGGCCAACCCGAAGTTCCATACGGAATGGCCATAGCATTCGCGGGCCTCTGGCTCATCGCGAACGATATCTTAACCAGTATCGGCCACTGACAAGGCCAATATTTTCTACACTTGGGGGGCGATCGTCGCCATGGATGGAAAGAGGCTCGCGCTGCTCGTCGGCGCGCTGTTACTGGCGGGCGTGTCCGCCTTTCTGGCGCGCTCGATGCTGTCCGGCAGCGGGGCGCCCACGGCCGATGCGGCGCAGGTGCCGATCGGCTCGGAGGTGCTCGTCGCCATCCGCGCGCTGCCCGTCGGCACCATCATCGGGCCGGAAAGCCTGCGCTACCAGCCCTGGCCCAAGGACATGGTGGAGAACGTCTATTACCAGCGCGGCAGCGTCGATCCGGCCACGCTGAACGGCGCGGTCGTCCGGTCGGAGGTCACTGCCGGCCAGCCGCTCACCATCGGCTCGCTGGTGAAGCCGGGCGATCGCGGCTTCCTCGCCGCCGCCCTCGGCCCGGGGATGCGGGCCGTCACCGTGCCGGTTTCGGCCCAGAGCGGCGTCGGCGGCTTCGTCTTCCCGGGTGACCGGATCGATCTGGTGCTCACCCAGTCCGTCTCGGGCGGCGGCGACGGCGCCCCGCTCAAGACCTCCGAGACGATCATCCGCAACATGCGCGTGCTCGCCACCGACCAGCGCACCGACAATGTGGCAGGCGAGGACGGCAAGACCGTGGTCGCCGCCTTCTCCACCGTCACGCTGGAGGCGACGCCCAAGATCGCCGAGAAGATCGCCGTCGCGCAGACCATCGGCACGCTCTCGCTGTCGCTCCGCTCGATCGCCGACGATACCGCCGAGCTGGAGCGCGCCATCGCCGCCGGCGAGGTAACGGTGCCGCAGAACGGCGACCCCAAGCTGGAAAAGCAGATGCTGCTCCAGGTCGCCTCGCGGCCCATCGACAGCGACACGACCTTCACCGTGGGGGCGGACGTGTCGCGCTTCCAGCGCCGCACGGTGCCGGCCAAGCCCAGCAACGGCGGCTTCGGCCCGCCCCTCGCCGGCCCCCTGCCGCCGGCCCCGTCGAACAGTCTGGAAGGCAGCGTGCGCCCGGTCGGCCCGGTGGTGCGCGTGGCGCGCGGCAACAACGTCACCGAAGTGCCGGTGGGGGGGAAGTAACATGCGGATCAGGATCATGCCGAAGCACGGAGCCACTGGCGCCATGCTGACGACCGCGCTGGCCGCCGCCCTGGCGCTGGCCGCCGCCCTCCCCGCC